>JANYLL010000103.1 GCA_025357895.1 Ignavibacteriota bacterium | reverse complement strand
CAGGTATTCTCCAGTGGATAAAAAGTGGTACCCAGCATAGTCTTAGTGGTCGCTCTGCAAATGCAGAGGGCGGAGTAGGAATTTGTTGCGACCGGCAGAATAATGTATATTTCACGGGTAACTTTTGCGATACAATATCATTTCTCGAGTTTACATTAATAGCATCTCCTGACGCAACTTCCGGAGATTTTTTTGTGGCGAAATTTGATCAGGATGGTATATTTCATGGAGCTTATAATTCCAAAGGAAAGACAGGCGCACATGCATATTCGATCTGCTGTGATCAAAATGGGAAATGTACTATAGGAGGATATCTTACAGATGTAACGGATTTCGGTAATAATGTTGTATTAGACCCGCTTTCTTCCAGTGAGATTTTTCTTGTTCAATTCGAAAATTCGTTAAAACCGAAATGGGGATATAATTCAACTGCCGTGCAAAATTCTCAAAATACCTATAGCATTATTGAGAATATCCGATGCGATGAGAACGGTGATTTATATCTTGTCGCTGATTTCTCTGGTTCTCATTTCTTTTGGGACAGCACAATAACGAATGATCATCGGGCGCTTATTACGGCAAAACTTGATAATACCGGTGCATTCAAATGGCTATTATCATCCTGGCAAACAGGAGATGTTGTTAACCCCCCTCAGGATTTTTTAATTGCAGTTGATAAGAATCACGATGTCTATTGTGCAGGCTCAATGCTTCATTCCTATTATTTTGGAAGTAACGATTCTCTCGTTCCTCTTCCCGCTTGGGATAAAGACCATATTTCATCTGGTGTAGCGACAACCGATATTTTTCTTGCGAAAATCACCGATCCACCGAAGTCTTTTGTAAAGCCCTCACAGACAAATTTTTCAGATTACGAAATATATCCGAATCCCTCTTTAGATGAGATTCATTTACAATTGTATCATTCGCTATTAGTGAGCCAAGTTCAGTTTTTCAATCTCTTAGGCATGCAATATTATCCCGATTTCCGGATAGAAAATACTATCGCTTCCGTCGATGTGCATAATCTTCCCGCCGGTTCTTATGTCATGCGCGTTACTTTTCTTGGCACGGATATCGAGGAAGTCCGGAAATTTTTGCACTATCATTAAAAGTTCTTGCGTCGGGAATGTATTTGGTGAGCGTAGGAGAAGTCAGCCAGTCGTTAGTTATTAGCCGGTAGCAATAAAAAGACGGACGGACTGAAGTCCGTCCCACTAAGGTCATTTAAAGATATGTGTCCAAAAATTCCGTAATTTCGTAACAATTAATTAATACATAAGAGGTACTACGTGCGTTTCAGGTGGAATCTTTCGCAGAGAACTGCGGAAGAAATCGAGACAGCGCGCAGTTTATCACAATCGATCAATGTTCCGGAAAGTATAGCATCTATTCTTGTTTCTCGTGGAATAAATACATTTGACGAAGCGAAAATTTTCTTTCGCCCGTCATTAGACCAACTACATCCGCCGTCGCTAATGTCCGATATGGATATTGCGACAAGCCGCATCCATACTGCCATTGAGCAGAACGAGCTGATCGCCGTATATGGTGATTATGATGTTGACGGCACGACAAGCACAGCGATGATGACGCTTTTCCTCCGGTCGCTTGGGGCAAATGTTGCGTATCACATTCCGAATCGGTTTACCGAGGGCTACGGCCTGACTGCAAATAGTCTTGACCGGTTATTTAATGATGAGCGCGGTAAGCCGTCACTTCTTGTTGCGATCGACTGCGGCATCACTGCGATCGAAGCCGTTGCCTATGCACGCAGCAAAGATGTTGATGTTATCATCTGCGATCATCACGAGCCGACCGATTCCCTTCCGAATGCTAATGCCATTCTCAATCCGATAAAACCCGGATGCGATTATCCTTATAAACATCTTTGCGGCTGCGGCGTAGCTTTCAAATTAGTAGAATCTCTTGCTGAAAATTTCGGCAAAAAAGAATATGCTTATCACTATCTCGATTTTGTAGCGCTTGCAAGTTCAGCAGATATTGTTTCGCTTAAAGGAGAGAACCGAATCCTCGTTCATTTCGGATTAAAACTTCTGAATGAACGACCCCGCCCCGGAATTAAAGCGCTCATCGATGGAGCAAATCTGAAGCAAGGAAAAATCACAACGACGCAGATCGTTTTTGGACTTGCTCCGAGAATCAATGCAGCCGGTAGATTAGGTGAAGGCAGCAGATCTGTTGAATTACTGATGGCGCAAACGGTTGACGAAGCATTGCATTCAGCCGCAGTTCTTGAGCTCGAAAATATCAATCGCAGGAAAATTGATGAAGAAGCATTTATTGAAGCGGTAGTTCTCGTTGATGAAATGCTCAATCGCGAACGCGATAGAATCATCGTTTTGCATAAACCTGAATGGCATGCCGGAGTGATCGGTATTGTCGCATCACGTCTTGTCGAAAAATATCATTTGCCTGTAGTCCTGATGACAACGATAGATGGCTTTGCTAAAGGCAGCGCTCGATCTATTATCGGATTTGATATTCATTCAGCATTGAAGCGATGCGAAGATAAACTCGTCACTTTCGGAGGGCATAAATATGCTGCGGGAGTTTCAATGAATCCCGAACGCGTTGCAGAATTCCGAGATGCTATTAATCTTGTTGCGCAGGAAATGGTAAGTGATTCAATGCTTCAACGTGAGCTTATCATTTCCTGCGCAACAAGATTAATAGCATCGCGGAATTCTGCAACGCGTGCGGGATTCATTGAAACTCCCGCAGCATATTTATGCCCTCCGAAAGTGACGAGTTTATCT
>JANYLL010000099.1 GCA_025357895.1 Ignavibacteriota bacterium | reverse complement strand
CTCGTCCGACGTGCGATAAGCGGCGAGCAGCGTGCATATAGTGAACTTGTCAAGCGTCATAAGCGCGGCATCGAGCGTCTCGTCCGCCCGATCACACGCAATGCAACGACCGATGAAGTTGAAGACCTTGTGCAGGAAGCATTCACAAAAGCTTTTTTGCACCTGACCTCATACTCAGAAGAATACGCCTTCAGCACCTGGCTTTACCGCATAGCAACCAATCATGCAATTGATTATTTGCGCCGGAAAAAACTTTCGATGTTTTCTATCAGCGCGCCTCCAGGCGGCGGTGGAGATAGAGGTGATGATGAGTCCAAAGATTTCGAAATTACGGATTCATCATGGATACCCGAACAGCTCATGCTTTCCGAAGAGCGAACGAACATCATAGAAGAAGCGATAAATCAACTACCCGAAAATTACAAGAAGATCATTAAGCTCCGGCATACCGATGATCTGGAATACGATGAGATCGCAAAGGTCCTTAATCTTCCGATGGGTACGGTGAAGGTACACCTGCATAGGGCAAGAGCAGCATTGGGAAAAATGTTAGAGGGAAAAGTTTAACGTCTGATGTCTGAAGTCCTTAGTCCGAAGTTCAATGTTTTTAGTCTCCGTGAAAAACGATGGCTAATGTATATTATTTTCTTTGTCATTATATCCCGTGTTCTTCTGATGTTCAGATCAGAAGAGAAAATCTTTGCCCGCCCGTATTTTGAAGATTCTTTTTATCTTTTTAATTGTGCCGAGCATTTTGCTCATGGCGAAGGCTTTACCTGCGATGGCAAGCAGCCGACCAATGGGGTACAGCCGCTTATAGTCGTTCTCTATGCTCCTCTTTTTCTCATTGCAGGTGAAAATAAACTTCTTGCCCTCAAGTTTGCATTTATTCTCATTGCGCTTTTCGATTCTCTTAGTGTCATCTTCATCGCGCGAGTAGTCCGCCTCATGCAGAAGAAACCTATCGATGAAAATTCAGTTTGGTATTCTCCGTCAATAATTGCTGCGATCCTCTGGGCAGGACTTTATCCCATATTCGTTCATACCGGAAGCGGACTGGAAACTGGTTTATATTCAACCATGCTGCTTCTATCTCTTTGCTATTATCTAAAACTGTGTCGGATTCGTAGCGCAGGAGGCATAGTAGCGATTGCGCAATGGATTCTATACGGATCAATTTTAGGGATAACGGTTCTTGCCCGCATCGATGCAGTGTTCTTTGTCATTGCGATCGCATGCTATGAATTCTATAAATTTAGATCGAAAGGTTTTGTAAACGGTGCAATACTTTCTTTTTTTGCATTTATGGTGTCGAGTCCGTGGTGGTGGTATAATTACAAAATATTCGGAAGCCTAATGCCACAGAGCGGCGTCGCGGAATCGCTGGGAAGTCTCGCAGGCGAAAATCTGACACGAGCTGCAATAGTCTTGGGTGATATTTTTTCCATATTTATTTTTTTGCCGAATTATTCTTTTTTTCCATGGTTTCACTATGCCTGGTTCACAGGACTCTTCATTATAGTTTGGTGGCTAACGAAGAAATTTGCACTCTCTGATCATATAAAAGAGAAGTATGAGCTTTCACCACTTACGCCATTTTTCTTTTTTTGCGGGCTGATCGCTATTTATTATGTGGTTCTCTTTAGTGCTCCATATTTTATTCCAAGGTATTTTCAGCCCATGAGGATAGGCTGGCTAATCATTTTTTGCTGTGCTTCACAAAAGATTATTGATGTGCTTAAAATTCAGTATAAAAAACGTAAGGGTATGGTGGGAGGATTTTTAAGTATATTTGCTTTTATCGCAATCGGTTTCAGCGCGGGATCTTATATTTATTTTTTTACTATAACACATCCAAGCGAGTTGTACCTGACAGGCAAATGGGCTTTTACTCATCCCAACAAGCGCATCGGCATGGCGCAAACCGGAACAGCAGGATTTATGGCTCCGAATGTTGTGAACCTCGATGGCAAAGTAAATTTCGATGCGCTTTTGGCAAAAAAAAATAATGATATCGGATCATATATCGAAAGCGAAAAACTTGACTACATTGCCGACTGGCGCGAATTTAGCGAGCCGATGGTCGCTTCTGCAGCCAAACATGGCGGAAAATTTAAAGAAGTTGATTCAATAGGAAGAGTTGTTGTTTTTCAAAGGCAGAAATAGTAGATTATTTTTTGTGCCCTCAACATTTTATTTATGAAAAGATCTGAGTTTGTACTCGATGTGCCGCCGCCTGAGATGCCGTTCGAAGGATTTTCGGAGGCGACGTTTAAATTTTTACATGGACTGAAAGCGAATAATAAAAAGGACTGGTTCGAAGCGCACCGTGCGGATTACGAAGATGATCTTCGCG
>JANYLL010000243.1 GCA_025357895.1 Ignavibacteriota bacterium | reverse complement strand
TACCATTCTTACTGAATTCGCCGATAAGATCGCGGACAACGCTCACTCCTTTGAAGATAGTCCCGACAACTCCGGTAGAGGTGCGCCGAACCATATTCAGCGGAGACTCAATTGTTTCGACAACGCTATCTTTAATACGTTCGACATCATCTATAGCACCATGAACAACGTTAAGAGCATCATCTACGGTATTATAGATCGCTTCGACGCGCGGAGCCAAACCATCGGTAATGCCTGCAATATTTTTTGTAATATCAGCAACGTTATCGATAACCGGAATTGCATGTTCACGAACGAGAGAAACTTCCCTTGTCATTTGACTCACATCTTTTTTTATGTCCTGCAGAGTGACCTCAGCTTTAGTCATAAATACTTGCGTTGCCTGAACCGATCGTACAGCAATCACAATAAAGCCAATGAACGCAATAAGCGCCAGACAACCAAGAATCTCAAGTGCGATATCCATAATAATGATTAGATTTATTTATAAAGATTAAATTAAGAAAAGAGGAAATGTGCATGAACTCCATTCCTCAATTCTTTATTCGCAGTTACTTATCTATCGTCTCAGCCGATAACGCGCGATTTTGCCTCATGAATAATGCGGTCTGCTTCGTTAATCAGCCCCTCAGCTTTTTTATAAGCATCATGCACTAATTCATCACCGGCTTCCATACCATCGTGAATGAGATCTTCTCCTGACTCTTTGGCATGTCGGATAAGTCCGCTTAAGCGGGACGTGAGATCCTCAAAAGTATCGGAAATATTTTCACGAAGCTTTCTTCCTTTTTTTGGAGCATAAAATAATGCAACTGCAGCGCCGATAGCACCCCCGATGAGTGCACCTGTTAAAAATGATTGGACTGAATTGCCTGTGTTGGATTTATAGTCTGACATAAATTATATATATTAAAGTAATTTTCAAACATCAAAATGGGGAAGCAGCATATACACGGGAAGTTATAATTCTTCTAACGACAGAAGGCTATTGAAGAATTCCGCCGCTATTTATGCAGTAACGCCCCATTCTCTAACGCCTCCCCTACTCTGCAGATCTGCTTATATTCGCAATATGTGCAGACTGCTATATTTTCTTCTTTAACAAGAGGAAAATTTCCCTGTGTTATTCCTTCTACGTAATTCTTTGCGAAGCGGATTGTCGCCTCGATCGTCTCCTCTAACTCTTCCGGTGTATCAAATTCGCTGCGAAGCTTGTTTTTTCCGCCGCTTTTATGTCCTTCGAAAGCCTGCCCTGCGAATTCATGCAAACCAAGCGCCAAATGCTGTCTGGATTCTTTGCCCAAAAGCGTATGATAGAGTCCTGCAACGCCGCGCATCGACTCATCTCCTAAATGCGCACGCAGCAGATCCTCTGCTATACGAAGATAGAGTGGTAGCTGCAAACTTCTTCCTTCGTGAATGTCTTTAGAACTTGCGTTTTTTCCGGATTTATAGTCGGTTACCGTAAAAATACCTGAGGATTCATCCATATCGATCCTATCGATCTTGCCTCTGAATTTTATTCCGTCGATCTCAACATGATCTTCACGGTAAAGCATCTTATCACGTTTTTCTTCTGAGGCCTTGATACCAAATGTTGCTTCGAAGAAACTTGGTTTCGTGATAAAAGCTGAGAATCTTCTTTCAGCTTCGATAAATTTTTGGAGCATTCCTATACCGGGCGTCGGAGGTTCGAACACTGATTCTTTATCAAGCTGCCAGAATGGATGATTTTTGCCATACCTGCCTTCGGTCTTTTTCAATAACGCTATTTCACTGTGGATCTGAACAAACTCATCATCGCTTATTGAACGAATATCCTGCTTCCGCTCACGCAAAGCGCTGAGAATTTGATAAAGGGTGTCATGCAAGATCGTCCCTCGTTCCGAACTGCTTAAACCTTCTTCTGAATCACTTTGCCTGCCGGATTCTAATTGAAGAACATATTTTGCAAAAAATTTGAACGGACATGCAGCATACGTTTCAAGTTGCGAAATAGAGTATACTCTATCCCTATAGGCAAGAAGATCCTCTTTCTCAGCCTTTGTGAGTTCATTAAGAGGGAGAACCCCTGAGTATTCTGATGATGCACTTTCTGCTCTCTTTTTTTCTATCAACGTCGAATGCGGTATCTGCATCCGGAATGTTTCAAGTGCGATTTCATCAATGCCCTTGTCTTTTGCAAGTTGTGCTAATTCACTTGATATATTTTTTAGATTGCCGGTGTAGCGAAAGAATTCATTCGCTGAAAATATCTGAGCATCCTGCGCATGAACTGTGATTTCTGAAAAAGAAACAACATCCTCTAATGCGTCAACAAATTGCGAACGGACAATCTCACTTTTCTTATCATCAGATCCGGTATGCCAAATGAGGTATACTTCTTTGCGGAATGTGCAAAGCGTCTGATAAAAAAGATATCGTTGTTCTATTAATCTTTCATCTTCGCCCTGTTGATGTTCTTTTAGATTAAAAAGCGATGGCGAATAGATCTCGGGAAAAACTCCATCATTAAGCCCGACAAGAAAAAGATAATCAAATTCATATCCAATTGTCTGTTCGAAAGATGTGATGATTACACCTCTGCCCGGCTCTGCACGAGGAGCAAAACGTGTTCGCAAAGCTGCAATTCGAATACGCTCCGTATAAAATGAAAGTGGAAGCGAAGACTTTTCGAGTTCGAGTTCTGAACAAATATCAAGAAGTTCTTCCAGAAGTTCTGCGAATGCGCGATAGCTTCGCGCATCAAATTCTAATCCATCCGCTGCGATCATCACTCTGCTTGAATCAAGTAGTTGATGAACAACTCCGGATTCTCGGATCACATTCAACATCGTCTTATGAAACGCATCGGGTGTTTTATTCCCTTTTAACCGATGTACTAATTTTTCGACGATCTCAATATCTTTCTTCGCACTCTGAAGCTTTTCCAATCTTTCATCAAGTTCGCGAACGTCAAATTCATCCAATGCTAATTGTTTTTCTTCCCGGATATCTTCTAGATGGATCGATATTTCTTCCAGCCAAGAAGGTGAACCTTGGCGAAGCCGGAATTCAGTAATAACATCATAAAGATTAGCTGTATCGATCCTATCACCGTTCTCTCGCAAAATCAAAAGGTATGGCGATGAAAGAAGCCGGAGCAGTGAACGACGATTAAAATTAAATTCAGCAAGATCAAAGAGCGCATTAAAAGCAAGGTAAAGCGGCGAACGGTCAAGCCGTGCCCGATCCGTTATATTTGCAGGAATATCATATTCAAGGAATATTTCACGGGCAAGAGCAGCATAATCATCTTGCCTGTAACTTGCAATACAAATACGAGATAAATCTATCTTTCCGCCAGAGTTTGCAACAAGTTCTTTAATCTTCTTTGCAGCAAAACGGATCTCATCCTTCGTCGTTGATGCGCCATAGGAATGTATACGAACTCCTTCAGTTCGGTTATTCTTTGAAGAGTTGAAAAATGAGTTGCGAAGTATTTTCTGGAATGAAGTTATTTTTTCAGGAGGAGAATCTTTTTTATCTTTGGGAATAATGAATATAAATCCTTCTTCCTCTGCGCGACGGACTAAGTGCTCCTGCAAAGCAAAAAGAGGTTCGTTCGCTCTTTCATAGTCAACACCAAAAATCAAACGTACTCCTTGTAAATGTGAAAGAGCAAAAAAGATCTCTCGTGCAGGTTCATGAAGACGAATAAAGGAGCCGATAAAAATATCCGTTACTCCGTTGAAAAGCGCTGCGAAGACTTTCGTAATCTTCTCAAGTTGTCCTTCAGTCAGTGTTTCAGTTGGCAATTCAAAATGACGACCGACAATGCCATATTGTCCGTACTTATCTGTGAATGTAGAGCCGAGTTTTACTTCGTAGGCTTTATATATTGCAGCAAGATCATGTGCCTGCCGAAGAGAGGAGCGGTCAGCGATCAAACGCTCACCATCAGCTTCAGCGCGTTTAATATCTTCAATGAGTTTTTCCGGCTTAATGCCGCTTTCTTTTAAGCCTGTAATACCAGCAACAAGACGTTCAAATGTTCCCCTATAAATAGGAAGCTTAGCTTCCGGCTTAGAGTCACCTTCAAAATAATGCAGTGCATTTTGTCGGAGTAGATCTTTCAGGGCAAGTTCAATAAAAACGGCAGTCTCGGCATCGGAAAGTACACGAATATCCGGCTTGATGAATAGTGACAACCGGCGAATAAAATCATCTAACGATAGAATATGTGGTAGCGTTATTGCCTGCCCTTCGCAAAGCGTCGTTACCCAATTAGTTAGTTCACGCGCAATGGCGCCGGTCGGGACTATATAAAGATAACTCTTCGTGTCTCCGCTTTTTGCGCGACGCGATATTTCTTCTTCGAAAGAAGAAAATCCGAGAACTCCTTTATTGCGTGTAAGGAAATACATTTTCTAATTCCGCCAAAGTCTGACAAATTTCTTTTTCGAATCAATCCAAGTAATCCCATAGAGCATATCACGTCCGGCGTATACGGAAAATATCTTATGGTTATATTCCGAAATTTCTTTCGCAACCGCAGAGCCGGGCTTTACATCCACAGGATGAACGCGTTCAAATAGTGATTCAATGCTTTCACTATCACTCATGGAAAAATTTTGGTTCGAGAAAAACACTCTCATGATTCTCTGAAGGCGAAACCATTTGATCGTATCGGTAAGATTGTCTTTTGGGTCAAAAAAATCGTTGGCTTTCCACAAATGGCTATAAAGAATTTTTGATTTACTATAAATTGAAAAGCGCACCTTAATATCGCGCATTCGTTTTGCCTTTGTCGTTTCGATCTGTAAGATTTCAGGAATTGTATCATTTGTCATATCAATTTCCCGAACCGTCCTAAGCACTGCTCCAATGGGTTTGAGTTTTGGCGCAGTAGTATCGGCAAATTGCGCAAAAGCCTGCGATGAAAAAAACAACATCAGGAGGTATTTCATTTTGTCGAAAGTGCTACAACTTTAATTTTTCGTTCCCGTGGATTCCAATAGATCGTTTTTAGACCCTTTGATCCTGAATAATACGTAAATACCTGCAAGTTCCTTTTTGCAAGATTCTTAAACACCGTTTCATCGAGTTGATGTGCGATTGCTGAAGGTTTGCGCTCATTTAGCAAAGAATCCACCGTAATAAAATGAACGGGATGTAGGAATCTATCGAACTCCATATTAACTGTTTCCTGACGTTCAGCTTCTGAGAGCTCAGGACGCCCCACAATATATGAACCAAGCGGCCACCAATCGGAGTAGAGCGGCACATTGCCAATACGTATCTGAAATTTGACGGAGTCCTTGATGAAATCACTTCCCGTTGCAGAAAGCGAGAATTCCGTCCTTAAACTATCACCACGGAAATTCGTCATTAATTTATGAGATAATTGTTTAGGCATCTTTCCACGAGCTGAAAAAACATCATCCCCTCTTCCCTCCTCATCAATACCGTTCACACCAATCCAGTAGAGAGTGTAATCACCGGAACCGAGCGTCGCAGGATACCGGTAAATAAGTTTATTTTTTCTTCCTCCGATAGCAATGTAATTTGATTGATCTGCCTCGTTTCGATAAATATGGTTTGCATCGATCGGAATAACAAAGTAATTTCTTAATGTGTCATAAAGCGCTACTTCCGTCACGCGAGGATAAGTACGATTGATCTCTTTATATTTACCTAATGCAAGTTCGACTTGTTGCAAAGCTTCCTGGGCACTTTGTACGGTCGCTTTCTCATTCGCACCTTCGATCTTTCGAAAGCCGGACCCTTCACAACCGATGAGAGCCAGCAGAAAAAAGGAAATAACAATGAGTCGCATGAAAAATGTATTTTTACTGATTTGGTGTTAAATATTTGCTGGGCATCGGCAAAATATCGTGGTCACAGGCTTCGCCGAATCGTCTGCCGTCTTTATTAGCATGTCGGTCGCGGGGATCATCTATACCCCCTACAATAAAAAGATCTTCGCCGATCTCCACGCCATTTCCCAACAATGTCACTAGTAAATTCATCTTCAATATTCGCATGAAAAATGCAGAAAAGAAGAAATGCTGCAATTTATCGCGGTCGGATATTTTTGCATCATAAATAAATTCGGGCAACTTTGATACACGGGCATCGAAATCCTGCTGACTTTCCATCGTCAGCGGAATAGAAAAAGTGAGGCCAAAAAATAATTTGATCGGAATAGTTTTATGCTCCAAGGTCGCAATACTGGAGGCAAGGATCGCCGCAGTTCTGTTATCCTTGCAAAGTTCATCCGCATCATCATATATTTCGTCAAAGGATTCAGGATCGGAATGTGATTTACGGAATTCACTCCATGCCGTCGAACGAATATACGATCTCAGAGCTACCCCTTCGGCAATTCCTTTTGGTAAAAAAAACTTTAGGAAAATATTCTGGTGATAACTGGAAACTTCAGCGCTATCCAACTCAATTTGAGCCGATACGTGAGAAGCACAGAAGAGCAGAAGAAAGGAAATAATAAACTGTTTCACATTATAGAATACTAATTGGAGAAGCAGTCACGTTTTTCAACTCCTCCGATTTCAGACCGACAAGTTTCTCAAGCCTGGCAGAAAAATATCGCCTGCGCTCCGTATGGGGAGCATCCGGAGCAAGGGGGGCGAAAAATAACGGCACATCGGCAAGACAATAGACTTGCTGTAGCAATGGTAATTTCTTTTTATACCGCGATTCTGATGCAGGCTTTGCAGGCTCATTAATAATTGCGATTATCGGCACGTTACACTCGGATGAAATTTTTACGATCTCACGCGAAGCAAGCGAGGCGCGATCACTTGCGATATCCTCTAATTTATCTGCAAAAAAAATGATTGTGCCTCCTTGAGCAGAAAGGGCAGCTCTGATATTAGCTGCTTCAATGGCAAGCGGCCCTCCATCCTTAAATTCCGAATTCAGAAATGCAGAAAGACTAAATTCAATACAACTTCCTCCAAGATTTACCTTTCCAAGATCAAGCGATATATTATTCTCTTTTTTTAGAAGCGATGCAATGCGCACAAGTTCATTTTCAAATAACGTCTGATCAACTGTTACCTGGCGTTCGAACTTTCCGTTGCGGACAGCTTCCGAGCGCGCTATAAAAAACTGCGAACTCATTAATTTAAAAGAACGTGACGAAAGATCAATTGTTTGTATTTCCGAAAGTGGTGTTTCAGTCTTAAAATTAAGCTCCTCTCCCTTTGCATCTAAAAATCTTACTCCCAAAGCCTGTGCCATACCAAATCCGGCATCCTTAGCAAGCGGCTCATCCCAGCCAAGAATTATTGAGAATGCGCCTTCATCAAGAGCATCAACAATCAGTTCACCAATACCAAATGTCGTCCCGGAAAATCCAATTCGATTTTTCTTCGTCTGCTTTTGCGAATTTATTACCGTTGTAGGAGGTGTTTCGGCAATGGCACGCATTTCGATTACGCCAATCGATCCTCCTTCGCCTGCAAAACCGAGCGGGACAATAAGCTGCTCACCTGATGCCGATGTTGCCTCCACTTCCAGGAACGAACCGAGCGTTGAGGTAATAAGTTGTTCCATTGTACCTTCACCGCCATCGACAAGAGGAAACTGCATCACCTTCGAGCCCTTGATAGCAGCACGAATATTTTTTGCAGCAAGCGACGCCACTTCCGTAGCCGGAAATGGCACAATAGGATGTGAGACGATATAAAAATTTTGAGTCACTAAAAAATAATATTAAAGTAATAACTTCTCGATAACGGCGATCATGCCCCTGCAAATTTACTTCAAAATTTCCTGCCTTCAATAACTTTCACGCTGCCAAAGAAATGTGCCTGTTACCGGAGCTATGCTTACTAAACGGTAATCTCCCATCATAAATTGATCGGAAAAATAATATTGCTGACTTAGATCATAGTATTGCCATACTTCATAAGGTCGGTTATTAGCATCATAGGGATGACGATCCATTGAAGTCGGCGAACCTAACATGATGTACACTTTTCCTCTATCACTGCGCCACCCGGATCCCATTCCCTTATAATGCTCATTAGCATATTGAACGCGACGGTAAAATACTTCCATTGGCCTGGTTGTTCGTTGTCCTCGATACCAATTCATCTTATCCCAAAAATCCATAATGGCTTTGCGTTTTTCCTGTTTGGTCTGAGCGTGAAAGAGCGAATCATAAGCGCCGCCAATAGCAATATACGCTAGCTGCTGTATAGCATCATCAAGATCAAGTCCTGCAAGCGGAACTCCGTGAACGCCGCTTACCTCTATTTTTCGCGAGCGATATGCAAGTGCATGACTTTGCAAAGCATTCGACGTTGAAAGCATTGTATCTTTTGCATTTGAAAGCATAAACGTTTCGAGCAGATATGTGCCGCTCCAAAGATCTTCCTGAATGAATGGCAGGAATGCCGGCATACGCTTCAGCCCGCTTGTAACAAGCACCGTAACATTCCGGGAAATTTCATCGGCATCGTCAATCGAACTGATTCGCTGCAGCAACCAAAACGGAAGACTTTGCGGAGCATTATAAAGTTCACAAAACAATCCGGCTTCATCTATTTTCAAACTTGAAATATCCGTTCCGATATGAGGAGTGAGGCTTCTACCTTCTTTTGATTTATAAAGCAATATATCGCTTATTGATGCCGTAGTTGCTGGGAATGTAAGAACATGAAATTCTCTGGTCGCCATAATATCTTTATGGCTTGTAAGGTCCTTTATATCTATCCGTAAACTATATTCGCTTCCTTGCTTCAAAATGAATGAATACTGCGAAGCATCAGCGCGAGTTAGATCAAGTTCGTGCAATTTTTCCCATTCAGCAGTTGCAATCAACGCAGAAAGCGGCTGTTTGCGGTGACGGATCGCACTGTCACTTCCTTTTTCAGTAATGCTTAGTGTTACCTCATAATCGGCAACAAATTTTTCTCCGGCGTTCAAAAACATCAACCAGGAATATGGTACGGCTACGTATACATCCACCCGGGTGCTATCGGGGGAAAATTTCAAGGTCTGAAATGAGAGAATATCGAATTGAAATTCAGGAGGTTTATCCTGTTCTTGTGCAAAGGATATAGAACCGAAGGTAAAATAAAGGAGAAGGGAGAAGCAAGTTAAAAGTGCAAAGTCAAAAGTCAAAACAAAATGTTTTATTTTGACTTTTGACTTTTGACCTTTGACTTTTGTTGTCTCAGATTGCATCGCCTACAAGATCAAACTCATCTACTTCCCTAACCATGACGTTTACAAACATCCCCGCATCCAACTGCTTTTTTGAATGCACGGCAATTTCATTATCCACTTCAGGCGCATCGGCTTCCGTGCGTCCATAATAAATACCATCTTCTTCACGCTCGATAAGTGTACGAACATGTTTGCCGATCTTTGCAAGATTTTTTTCGAAGGATATTTCTCTTTGTATATCCATCAACCTGGCATGCCTGCGTCGCTTTTCTTCTTCACTTACCGCATCGCCAAGCGGCTCTGCTGTTGTGCCGTCTTCGACTGAATAGGTAAAAACTCCGAGCCTATCGAACTTCATCTCCGTAACAAACTCTTCAAGTTCTTCAAACTCTCGCTCACCTTCGGTCGGATAGCCGGTAATGAGTGTTGTACGCAATGCTATATTCGGAATCTTGCTGCGAATCTTCTCGATCAATTCTTCGGTGCCACGACGCGTGATACCGCGACGCATTGATTTCAGAACTTCTGTCGAAGCATGCTGAACCGGAATATCGAGATACGGAATGATCTTCTCTTCCGAAGCCATAACATCTAAAACATCAAGCGGAAATTTAGCCGGATACGCATACATCAAACGGATCCATTCGATACCATTTACTTTTACGAGCCTGCGAAGAAGATCGGCAAGTGTTCGTTCGTCTGTGAGATCGAGTCCGTAATATGTTAAATCCTGCGCAATGAGGATGATCTCCTTCACCCCTTGTCCGGCAAGCATCATGGCTTCAAAGGCGATCTCTTCTGGTGATTTCGAGCGATGACCTCCGCGCATGATCGGAATAGCGCAGAACGAACACGGATTATCACACCCCTCGGATATTTTAATATAGGAATAAAATTTCGGCGTTGTTAGAACGCGCTCTCCTAGAAGCTCATATCTAAGATCGGCACCGGTTTTCATCTCGGCTTCGGGAACAACCGATTTTATGATTCGCTCGAAATCTTCCGTGCCGAAATATCCGTCAACGCCGGTGATCTCTGCTTCAAGTTCTGCGCGATAGCGTTCAGATAGGCATCCGGCAACATACACCTCTTTTACGCTGCCTGATTTCTTCATCTCCACAGCTTCTAAAATCGAATTGATCGATTCACGTTTTGCGCTTTCAATGAATCCGCACGTATTGAGGATTATAATATCAGAATTTGCAGCGTCATTCACAAGGCGAACACCATTATGGCGCAGACCACCCATAAGTACTTCTGAATCAACAGTGTTCTTCTCACAGCCAAGCGTAATAAGCGATACTCGCTTCGGCGGATTTCTCTTCAGTTCAGGCATAGATAGCTTAACAGTAGTCGTTAGTCTTTAGTTATTGATAGAGACGCAATATATTGCGTCTCTACAGTTTTTTTTGTATTTTTGAAGAATGAAATACCTGATTTTGATTTTATTGATCATTTTGGCAAATCTTCCTGGCGCTTATGCGCAGCATGTTGTCATTAATGAAGTGATGTATGCGCCAATAAAACCTGAGCCGGAATGGATCGAACTCTTTAATCCAACAGATTCTGCCGTATCTACTATTGGTTGGGTTTTTTCCAACCATTTACGAAGTTATACTCTACTTCCCGATACCATCGCGCCACATGGCTATATAATAATCACGAAAGACTCTGCACAGTATTTAAGAACGAAATATTCAATTCCTACTGCCAACATTCTTCACACGCCTGTTCCTTCTCTTGGCAATAGCGGTGATGTCATTATTTTCAAAGATTCTTCTAAAAATATTATCGATAGTCTTAAATACTCTCCGTCATGGGGCGGCTCAAGCGGTGCGTCGTTAGAACGAATTGATTATGGAGCATCTAATGATTCATCAAATTTTAGTGAGTGTATTGATACCATTGGCGCAACACCCGGTGCCCGGAATTCAATTCGAAGAAGAGATTTTGATCTGACACTCGAATCGCTATCATATATACTTTCGAATCAGAACGAACTTCGTATCACCGCCACAATAGTAAATGAAGGAAGAAGACAAATCAGCGATGGCATGATTACGATTTTCTCGAATTCCGGATTACCTATTGCCGAATCGCAAATAACCTCTGCGATTGCTCCATTGCAAAAGCAAGACATAATCCTCACCTGGCAAAATCCCGATTACGGAAGAATAAATATCACAGCGTTCGTGTATGAGTCGCAGGATGAAGTCCGCTCGAACGATACACTTCGTTCGCAAGTATATATTCCAATTGCAGAAATGCAATCGTCATTAATGAGATCATGGCAACGCCAAAAAGTACTTCGTCACAATGGATTGAACTCTATAATACAAGTTCGACTATAGTTCGTGCTGATAGCCTTTGGCTTACCATCAGCTTCGTTGATACAACGTACAGGTATAGAATTGATTCGCTTACACTTCCGCCAAAAAATTACACCGTCATTGATGCAAGTTCGACTTTCTTTTCAACATTTCCATTGCTCCTCGGGAAACCTGGAATGATCGTTTTAAATAAAAGCACATTTCATCTCGCTGATAACGGTGCTCAGGTAATGCTGCTGAACACCAATGGAAGTACTATTGATAGCCTTGATTATGCTTCATCATGGAATTCACCGAACATCACGAATCATACAGGTATCTCGCTCGAAAAAAGATACGGTATGGGACCAAGTACCGATCCCCTGAACTGGGCGTCGTCATTTGATCCGCAAGGTTCAACACCCTTGGAAAAAAAATCGAACTCTTCCGATACTCTTCCCCCTCCCACAGCTATAAATATTCAGATTTCACCGAATCCATTCTCACCAGACGGAGATGGTTTCAATGATGCAACAAATATTACTATTGCAATTCCAAGTGAGAACGAAGAAATTATTTCTGCAAAACTCTATGACTTGCGTGGAAGACTTCGGAGCACTATTGCGCAAAATCAAAGAATATATAGAACCGAATCATACCATTTCGATGGAAAGGACGAAAATGGAACAACGCTTCCCATCGGATTATATACACTTGTCGTTGAATCCTCAAGCAGCATATTCAAACCACAGAGACTGGGAGTAGTTATAATCAAGAAGGCACGTTGAGAGACTAAAAATTAAAAGTCAAAAATCAAAAGTGAAAAAAAATCCCTTTTTGACTTTTGACTTTGAACTTTTGACTTCCTCTTACCTCTCCACCACCACTCTTCTCGAAACAACTTCTCCACCATTTTCCAACCGCACAATATAACTTCCGTTCGGCAGTTTAGAGCCATCAAAATCAATGGTATGTGTTCCCTGAGCTTTCGCACCATCAACGATTCGCGCCATCTCTCTTCCGAGTTCATCATAGAGATAAAGTTTTACATTCCCGTATTCGTTAACAGTATAATTAAATGTCGTAATATGCGAGAAGGGATTCGGATGATTGGCTTCGAGGACCAAAGCCATTCTACCCCTTTCTTGTACAGCGCTCGAAATGCTTCTGCAAAAATGAATACATGTATCAGCAAAGTGTGCCGGATTTGCACAATCGGTTGCACGAATGCAAATATTACCGTCGCGCAACGAATCAAGTACCCTTACAGTGAATCGAGTTATTCCATCGCCATTAGTAAATGGGAGTTTACTGAGTTGCATATTGACGTCCGTTCCCTGAACAACTTCAAGTTTACAAATACCCGAATCACGCAGCCTGCTATCCGACACCATGAATGAATCTATTTGGCTAGAGCAAAACGATGTGTCACGATTTTGCAATCTTTTGATAAGAGTAAAAACCGGAGGAAGTGAATCCGGATGAGGGTTGACAAGCGTACAGCCCTTTAGGCAAACAGTGGTGAAACTCTGATGTCCGAGACAATCTGTCAAGGTAAAATCAAAACATCCTCCAAGAGTTGAATCGATCTTTGTTATGGTAATCGTATGTTTTGCCTTATCAGTCGTTGCGCCGTAGACACAAGGGCTGATAGGCGATACCGGATCAGAGATAATGAAATTAGACGCTACGGTTCCGGTTGCTGGTTTCCAGGTGATGCTATTAAGTCCTCTATCTGTTATTCGCGAGTCGCTGAGTGTTAAACTCGCCGAATGACAATCATACACTGTATCCGAAAAAAGCGGAGCATCCACATCTGCTTCAGCACAATCAATTGTGATTAACTGATCGCATTCTTGTGCACCTTGAGAATTTAAAAATCCCGGAGGACAAACACTGCATGTTGCCGTAAATATTAAGGTATCAACATTAGGTCCGTTACAATATAGTGCAGGACCAACACATGCCCACCACTCGAAATATCCCATCCCCCCTGCCGGGATAAATGCGCCTGGGAGGGTATCAGGCTTTGTTTGAGTTTTACCGATCGGTTTTGTACAAAATGTATCAACTAATGTAAGGTCATCTCGAACAGCAAGTGTAATTTTTGTATCTGCAGAATTATTCGATTGATTAGGGTCAAAAACAAATTTTTCTATATGGATCAGATTTTGCGAGTATGTTTTTGTAATGGTATCCCAAATGAGATGGTGGGGGTAGACTACAACTGAAAAAAGAGTACCTAAACAATTCTCATATTCGCCCGTACCATAGGAAGTTTTGCCGACTATAACTGTCTTACCTGCCCCCACATTTTGAGGATAGAATTCCACAAGCACTGCATCATCTTTTTGAGACGTTCCATACGAAGCACCTATCGGCCATGTGTTCGATGCGCCGTAGATCGTTTGTGTCATCGTATACCAATCTCCTATCGTCAAACGACTTGGCTTAATAAGCTTCAGAGGAGCAGTAGGATAATCTAAATAACCTTGCCCGCTTAAATTTGGAAAGTAATTGGGTGAATTTGGAAGATCATGTAAAAATCCGATATAATATGATGGCAGTGTTTGACCATTAGGGTTGGGATATTGCTGCCAAACAGGTTTATAGCTCCATTTTGTTAATATGGTAGGACCATCATTCGAATTTGGCTGTTTCTTATCGATTGCATCAGAAATTTGTATATCCTGCAAATATTGACAACCAATGGCAATCGCAGTATCATTATGATTCGTGAAGCTCCATTTGTAAACGATCTGTCCACTCTTGGTAAAAGCGACAGGAAAAATATCCTGAATAATATCAACGCCGTTTTTATTGAGCCAAGTAGTGCGAACAGTATCATTGATTTTTATTGTATTTCCATCATCCAGGGGTTTTCCATTAGCAGGAAGAGCTAAGGTAGCATTATTTGTAAAAAAAGTTGAGCCGATATGACAGGTAAAATAACTGTGATCATAAAAATCAAGCTGTGGATCAAACGATCTTCCGGGAGGTAAATAAACGGTAACAAGACCTGTTGAACCATCAACGTTCGCAAAAACATATTGATTGAACGTCGAAGAATTACCAAGCGT
>JANYLL010000065.1 GCA_025357895.1 Ignavibacteriota bacterium | reverse complement strand
TCTGATCGAACCTTGATAATCGGGAAGCGGCCGATTTCCATACGATGTGATCTCAGCGTGAGCAGTATAGCCTACAATGTTATCTGTCAGCGTTTTTTCAAAGCCGGAAAGAATTGCAAGCGTTACGATAAGTGTCGCAGTGCCGAGAGCAACACCGCCGATCGAAATCCCGACAATAAAAGAAACAAAACGGCGTTCTGTCTTCTTGTTTGGGATGACATCTGATTGTTTACGTCTGTATTGGAGAAATCTCCGCGCTATGAAATAGGGGTATCTAATATATGTAGCTAAAATTTAAGAAGCGTCTGCCATTTTTCGTATAGTTCACCGGTAGAACGAACATCGCGCATACAATACTCCGCGATCTCACGCGAACGTCCATCAGCGAAGAACTGAGGCACTTCATATCCGGTAATCCCACCGGATTTTGGTGATGAAACTCCGAAAGCCTTTGTATAAAAATCCAAACTAAAACGCCGCATCGCTCCGTTCTTATCAAAGCCATTCCCAAAAACAAGTTTATCTGCAAGATCGATATGCTCGACTTCGTAATTTTTTCCGGTAACTCTGAATGACCATCGTGTACCGGACATAAAATTAATGCTCGGACGTACACCAAGCGCTGCACTGCGAAGCATCAAAAACGGGCAATCAAAATTTCTGCCGTTAAAGCTGACAAAAGCATTATATCTTTTCTCTTCAAGTCCCTGCCAGAAATGTGTGAGTAACTTTGCTTCATCAATAAATGATTTATATTTGATCTGCATATCATCATGCTCAATGGTTTGTTCAGTATTAGAGGAATGCAAATAAAGGGCAGCACCTTTTTTTGATTCCGGAATATAGGTTCCGATACAGACAATACGACCGAGAAGAGGATTAAGTGCGCCGAAACGCTTTTGATTTTCGATCTCTTCTTCGGTATTGCAGTTTCTCAGCAGATATTCCTTCTGCACATCGTCGAACGACTCCTCAAATGGAAGAGGTACGGTTTCGATATCAAAAACCAGAGATTGCATAAATAAATTTGAGTTTTGAGTGGGGTTACAACAAAATGAGAAATGAATAATTCAAAACTCAAACCTGCAGTTCAAAAATTATTTCGCGTCTTTGACAACCCAGATTTTTCCGACTTTTACATCATCCCAGGTAGCAGGTTCTTCGCCAATATTTCTTGGCACAAGCCTCTTTTCTTTTGGCAGCAAAACTTTTGTAGGAACGATCACTTTTTCTACCGTATCGGTTTTGACACCGGTATGAATAAAAAGTTGATATTTTATCTTACTATATGTTTCATGACCGACATTCTCATAGATGATATTCAGATATTGCTTGCCGTTCTCAGGGTTGGATTTATAGGCAATGATAGCAATATCATTCGTCTCTGCCCAGGAATCGGTATCAGCATCTTTTTTACAGCCGGAAATAATTGCAAGAATTATGCAAAATGAAGCCGCGCTTATGGGCATAAAGTTTTTTCGTGTGTTCATAGTGGTAATCGAGTGATGTAAGTTTTGTAAATATACGAAGAGAACAGGGCTTTGGCTTTAAAGGTGAGGTTTCCGGATTTGACGAATTTTACAAAAAATCAATAATGGAACGTACACTTCCATATTATCGGTTTTCTCTCTTACAATGTTAAATTTTTCGGACCATGAATTTGCCTCTCCTGTAAGGCGACGTAGTATCGCTATCCTGATCGGCTTGATCTTTGCGGGATTTATATTTCGTTTCGGTCAGCTACAACTCTGGGAAGGCAGTGAACTTCGCGGCGCAGCAAGTGCCCAGGGGATCAAACGCATTGAGCGGATTCCGGTTCGCGGTGCGATCTATGACAGGCAAGGACGCGTTGTCGCTGCAAGTATTCCTTCTTATACTGTCATCATCACTCCTCAGGATTTTAACCCATATCGTAAAACAACGCTACCGCTGCTTGCAAAAATTCTCGGAGTCGATACGAATTTTATTATTATTCGCCTAAATCAAGCAGGTTCGTATGTAAATTTTCATCCGGTTAAAATTTGGGGTGATGCTGATCCCAAAATAATAGCCGCAATCGAAGAACACCATGACGAATTGCCAGGAGTATACACCTCCTTCGAATCGAAAAGGCAATATGTTGCCCCTATCCGTGCATCTCATTTACTAGGCTATACAAAAGAGATCTCCGAGACAGCGCTTGAGAAGGTCAGTGAAACGGCAGATAGCGATTATTATAATCCCGGCGATATAGTCGGTACTACCGGGCTTGAATCATTTCATGAAAAAGATCTGCGTGGAGTGAAGGGATATGAGTTTGTTGCAGTCGATGCCAGAGGTCAGAGGCAGGCGCGATTTAAAGAAGGCAAAGCCGATGTAAATTCTGTAGATGGCGAAAGTATGCAGTTGGGAATGGATATCGACCTGCAGGAATATGCCGAACAATTATTAGCCGGACAAAATGGAGCTATCGTTGCGCTTGATCCGAATAACGGGGAGATACTTGCACTTGTTAGCAAGCCTGATTATGATCTGGATATTTTCAGCGGTAAAACAACCAAAGCAGAATATCAGGAAGTGATGCTGGACGCAACCCATCCACTTTTTAATCGTGCAACGCAAACGCGCTATCCGCCCGGATCAACATGGAAGCTGCTCATGGCAGCGGCATGTTTGCAATCGAAAACCATCCCACTTAATTTTACGCTTAGCTGTCCCGGATCATTCACCTTCGGCGATCATACATTCAATGATGATGCCGTACACGGGCTTGTG
This sequence comes from Ignavibacteriota bacterium, assembly GCA_025357895.1. GTDB lineage: Bacteria > Bacteroidota > Ignavibacteria > Palsa-1295 > Palsa-1295 > PALSA-1296. Next base: position 1,124 of record JANYLL010000065.1, on the reverse strand, counting down.
AATATACATAAATCTATTGTCGCTTCATGCGATGTATTTTATTACCGCATGGCGCTAGCGCTCGGTATTGATTCGATGTACCATTATGCAAAAATGTTCGGCTTTGACAGTGCAACAGGCGCTGATATCGGATATGAAGGGAATGGCGTCATTCCAAATACATTGCGAATGAATAAATGGTATCCTAAGGGATGGACGAAAGGATATACTGTCAGTCAGGGAATAGGTCAAGGTGAGATCGGAGTAACACCGATGCAGCAGGCAGCGTATGCAGCATGTTGGGCAAATCATGGTGTATGGGTTCAACCCCATGCAGCACGAAGCATTTATAACTATCAGACGGGGAAGTGGGATAGCGTTGTATATAAATCCCACAAAGTTGCTATTGCTGATACGATCATCGAAACGATTCGCAATGCAATGTGGGGTGTAACACATGAAGCAGGCGGTACAGGACATAAAGCCGAAACGCCGGGACCAAATGATTGCATGATCGCCGGCAAAACCGGAACAGCACAGAATCCGCATGGCAAAGATCATGCCTGGTTTATTTCATTCGCTCCATTCGATCATCCGAAAATTGCAATGTGCGTTCTCGTAGAAAATGCCGGTTTTGGCGGCGATGTATCCGCGCCTATCACCAGAAAGCTTGTTAAATATTATCTTTACCACGATAGAGAAGATTCGCTCCCTAAAATTCTCCCGAATACTCCAGAATACGACAAAGTCCGAGCAGAGAAATACGTAAAAAGGCAAAATCAACCTACTCTCCCAAAAGAAAAATCGAATCCAAATGCCTCAAAAGAGGCGATTTTGGACGAAAAAAGGCATGGATAAAAAAATCGTAAGAAAAAAGTGATTTTGGGTTTGGATTCCTAGAAAAAATGTTGTATGTTTGCAGTCCGTAGGATACATTATATTCATCATTCATAAAGCCACAAACACTATGAAAAAGATATTATTTCTACTCGCAGCAAGTTTTATTTTTGCCTCATTTACATGCAAAAAAGATGAGCAGGCGGTTGGACCAATAATTGATTCGTCGAAAATTATCTCAGAGTGGAATCAAAAACACTATAAGACATATACGATCAAAACCCAAAATGGTGGGCAACGTGTTATCA
>JANYLL010000048.1 GCA_025357895.1 Ignavibacteriota bacterium | reverse complement strand
CAGTATGCAAGATGCCCGTAAAGGCAGATTATCTGCCGATGACTGGCGTAAGGTTTCGCATTCAATAGGCAAGCTGCATGAAGCGCCGATTTTTATTGACGATACTGCTGCGATCACGCCTCTTGAACTTCGTGCAAAATGTCGCCGCTTAAAAGCGACAGAGAATATCGGCTTGATCATTATTGATTATTTGCAGCTTATGGAAGTTTCACGCCACATGGATTCGCGTGAGCGAGAAATTTCAACCATCTCGCGTTCGCTCAAAGCACTTGCAAAGGAATTAAATATTCCGGTCATCGCCCTAAGCCAATTGAACAGAAGTTTGGAAGCCAGAGCGGATAAGCGACCGATGCTATCGGATCTTCGTGAGTCCGGCGCCATCGAACAGGATGCCGATCTCGTGCTCTTTATCTACCGACCGGAAACCTATGGCATTGAGCAATACGAAGACGGCAAACCGACTGAAGGTACGGCAGAAGTTATCATAGGCAAGCAGCGTAACGGACCGATTGGTTCAACGCGCGTAGCGTTCAGAGGCAATGTCGGCAGATTCGATAATTTATTATTCGTACCTGAATTCGATGAGCCGAATGTTGCGCCGAAAATACCATCAAATTCAGCAGCGTTTTAATATAGTGTCATTGCGAGAAGTGCTTTAGCGCGACGAAGCAATCCCCGAGGTTAATAGAGAGTTTAGTATATAGCAGTGGATTGCTTCGTCATCGCTTCGTGATTCCTCGCAATGACAAAATAATTATCATTCATGAATAGCATTATCAATCCAGCATCTCTCGTCGCACCTATCGGCTACAGCCACGCCATCGCATCAACCGGAGGCAAAACTATTTATCTTGCGGGACAGGTATCTTTTGATGCAACAGGCAAGATCATTCATAAAGATGATCTCGTAAAACAATTCGATCAGGCGCTTCGTAATCTTAAAGCAGTGATGAGAGAAGCTGGTGGAAAAATGACCGATATTGTCAAGCTGAATATCTTTGTAAAAGATAAGAATGACTACGCTTCTAAAATGAAAGAGATAGGAAAAATATATATATTATATTTTGGTAAATATTTTCCGGCGATGACACTCGTTGAAGTCTCTTCACTTTTTGAAGACGATGCATTGCTCGAGATCGAAGGAATTGCAGTTGTTCATTAAGTTTGTCATTCTGAGTGATAGCGAAGCGGAACGAAGAATCTGAGATTGCGGTATTATGAAAGCTCAGATTCTTCGCTATCGCTCAGAATGACAGCAACGTATTCCACTTATGAATTTTACTCTCACCAAAGATCAACTACACTGGCAATCTGCTGCACATAAATTTGCGCAGGAAGTCGTCGCACCTATTGCCCGAAAGATGGATGAGGAGTGTACGATGCCGATCTCTATCATAGAGAAAATGGCATCGCTGGGCTTCTTAGGAGGCTCCGTATCGAAAGATTTTGGCGGCACAGGCATGGATAGTCTCTCTCTTGTACTAACGTACATAGAGCTTGGAAGAGCGTGCTCAAGCGTTCGTGGATTTATGACAGTTCACTCATCTTTGGTGATGAAATGTATTGAGCAATCTGGTTCTCAAGAGCAAAAAAAAGAATTTCTTCCCAGGCTTGCAAGCGCAGGACTGATCGGCTGTTATGCCCTCACAGAACCTGAAGCCGGAAGCGATGCGGCAAGCATCAAGACCAGAGCAGAAAAAACAAATGGCGGATATATTCTAAACGGCGAGAAGATCTGGATCACCAACGCCAATCTCGCCCATCTTGCAATTGTTTTTGCAAAGCTTCCTGCAACAGAAGGAGCCAAACCGCATTCCAGCATCACAGCATTTCTTGTCGATACAAATTCAGAAGGATTTATCCGCACGAAAATGCCGGGCAAAGAGCTGGGGCACCGTGCAAGCGATCATGCGCATATAACTTTTAAGAATTGTTTTGTCCCCGAGGGGCGAGTATTAGGCGGCGAGAATAATGGCTTTAAGGTTGCTATGTCAGCACTCGATCATGGAAGACTTGGCGTTGCTGCCGGAGCGCTCGGAGTACATCAGGCATGTCTCGATACCTGTGTTGATTTTGTTAGGGCCAGAAAGCAATTCGGCTCGCGCATCGGTGATTTTGAAATGGTGCAAGCCGTTATTGCCGAGATGAAAACATCGCTTGAAGCATCGCGCCTTTTAGTTTATAATGCTGCCTGGAAAAAAGATCAGGGCGAGAATTGCACGCTCGAAACTTCAATGGCAAAACTTCATGCAACTGAAGCAGCTGTAGAAGCCGCAAACGAAGCGGTGCTTCTGCATGGCGGCAGAGGATATTCGAATAAATATCCCGTCGAAAGATATTTGCGCGACATCAAAGGCTTGCAGATCTACGAAGGCACTTCACACATTCAGAAGATCGTGATCGCAAGGCAGGTAATAGGAAAGTAGTCGTTAGCAAACGCCGACAATCAAATTTCTGCTAACGACTAAAGACTAATAACTAACGACTACCCAAAATGGCATTGTTACGCAGACGATACGCATCATTTGGCAGGGAGGATAAGACCTTCGGAATCCGCGCGCTTATTAAAGGTGATTCCTGGGCAGTGCGTATTGGCGTGTTTGTCGTCTTGAGTGCGGTATTCTTTCTCGTTGTTCAACTCACTCATCATAGAGTTAACCCGTTGGATCAACAACAAAATCAGGAGCAAGCCGCTCCGGAGAATAAGAAGTAACCCTGCTTTCAGACAATGAAAGTCACAAATCTTTATATCGGCATTATGACAGGCACGAGCATGGATGCTATCGATGTCGTGATCGCCCAATTTGAGAAATTTCCGGAAGTGATCGGCGAACTTTCAACTCCAATTGATCCGCAGCTTCGAAAAATATTAATTGATCTTGCAACGAACAAGGAGATGAATATCGATCTTTTCGTTCGTTCGCATTTTGTTCTTGCCGGAGAATATGCCAAAGCCGTAAACCAAGCTTTAGAAAAAGCAAAACTTTC
>JANYLL010000046.1 GCA_025357895.1 Ignavibacteriota bacterium | reverse complement strand
AAAAGTTTTTGAGACAGGCTCTTTATGAATCTCTGAGCCGTCTAAAAGTATACGCAAACCATACCCACTAGGTTTGATAGGAAGAAAAGCTTGTTTCATTAGTGGTTCATTAGCATTGAATTTTAATACGCATCCTTCAATTCATACAACAACTCCGTCATATTCAAATTCAACCATGTCTGGATGCTCGGATATTATTTTATCTTTCATATTTTTAATGAATCTACTGAGTAAAAACTATTACTTAGAGTCCATATTGGAGTTATTAACGAGTGAGCAAGGAACAGGATTCCGGTTATGGCAGGGATATTCCTAGAAAATTTATGTTTAGATGGAGCACTTTTTTTATGGAGTACTCTAATTAGAAGGATATAAAAATGATAAAGTGGTTAGGCAAATTCTTTGGAATAAGAAGAAATACTCAGGAAAAGCTAAATATTACTCCTAAGACGGACACTCCGGAGCCGGGTGCCTCTAATCAGGTAGTAGCACCAGGATCGGAGGATGTTTCAATGCGTGATGCAGTGAGAAGCCTTAATGAAATGAACCGTGGTCAGTCTCGCGAAAGAGACATTAAGGACTTCGAAGATCAACTCCGAAGAGGAAATTAATTTAGTGGTGAATGGCATTACAAAAAGAAATGAAAATATGTTATTGGTGCGGAAAACTTGCAACCTCGGTTGAACATTTTCCACCGAAAGGTATTTTTCCATCCGAACATAGAAAAAATCTTTTGACCGTCCCTTCATGTGACGAGCATAATTCCGCAAATTCTAAAACTGACGAGCGTTTCAGATTCCTTTTACATGCGCCTGAACCAAGTGAACTTGCAAAGAAATGGTATGAAGAAAAGACCAAGAAAGCCATTTACAGAGAAGAAGAGAGGGTTTTTATGGAAGGAATTGCAAAGACCTCAAAACCAATAGACGACATCCCAGGTATTGGGGGCACTTTTATTTTTGAAGCTACTATTATCAATGATACCATAGAAAAAATAACAAGGGCTGCTTTTTACAGACATTCGGGAAGTATTAGTCTCGGAATGGAATATCGGTGCTTTTATACCTGTTTTCCTGATACAGACCCCGCATACAATGAAATGGCGTTTAAAACCTTGGAGTTAGCAAGAACTGATGAAAAGATGATTCAAGGAGACGCAGAAAACCCTCAAATATTCGATTATAAGTACAGACTTGATGAGAATACTTTTGTTGTTCTCCATAAATTTCATGTAGTTCAGGAATTTATCGGACTTTTAAAACTAAAGTAGGGCCTATTCTTTTTTTAGAAACTTATCATAATATTCATAGCCATCCATCGTTACTTTAAATAAAGTTCTTTCATAGCCTTCGGATTCAATAAAGCCTACGCTTTCAAGTTGTGATATAGCTTTTTTTAATTCTGCTTCTTTCCGGCCATCGTTCATTGCATCAAATTGTTTCCCATTTGTCTGCACTAGCAATCCGCCAACAAAATCGCGTTGATCAATTCTTCCTTCTGGATCTTGGCATGCCTCTATCAAAATATTCTTTGCGGTTTCAATAAGAGTAATAGTCTCTTCCTGCGTCATGGTGAAGGGAGTTTCTATTGCTTCTGCAAAAGATTGAACTGTTGAAGCTTTCTTTGCTAATTGTAAATACCGATTATTATGAAGGACAATATCCAAATGTTCTTTAAAATAATCTTTCAGTTCATTTATGTTAGCGAAATCCCAGAACAGCCCGTTATATTTACTGCCTTCAGTCTTGCATTCATTTTTAAATTCTTTAACCATTTTCAATTGCTCTTCATCATGGCCTTGTGGTATGTTGGCAGAAGAAAAGTAGATCATTGTAGGCTTCCCCGCGTCGACATGCTTTTCAATCTCTTCAATTGTCCCACTATTAAATTCGCCAGTTGGTGTTCCGACTTTTTTCCAAAAAATCGCAACTAAAATATCACTCTGATCAAGAATGATTTCGTTTATTGATTCTTGTGGTCTTCTTCCTGCTGTTTCGGGTGCAGAACTACTTTTCCAACTGCGAGGTATTAATACAAGATTTCTATGCCTCGAATGCGTATAATTCCATTGCTGAATTATTTCTTGAAGCGCATTACTTTCAGCTTCAACATCATTTGGTGAAGCAATCATTATATCAAAAACCGTCGAATTATATGCCATCGTGCATTCTCACCTTCTTACACATCCAAATTCCTAACATACGTTGCATTCTTTTCGATGAATGCGCGGCGCGGTTCTACTGCGTCACCCATAAGGGTTTCGAATATGTCGGCGGCGGCGGATGCGCTTTCGATGTTGACTCGGAGCAGGGTGCGCGTTTCGGGATTCATCGTTGTGCTCCAGAGCTGATCGGGATTCATCTCGCCAAGTCCTTTGAAGCGCGAGATCACGATACCCTTCATATCCGGAGCTACAGGCGTTGCGATCGAACCTTCATCGGCAACAAAATCTTGATCTTCGGCGATTTCCTCTTCGTCCTTACCGCTTTTGCGCTGCGCTTTGATGCGCTTCAAAATCTCATCGCGCTCTTCGTCGTTATAGGCATAAAATTCCTGCTTGCCTTTTTTTACTTTATAAAGCGGCGGCTGAGCAATATAAATATTTCCATTCTCGATCAGATCGCGCATGTGATTATAAAATAGCGTCAGGATCAGTGTGCGAATATGCGCACCGTCAATATCAGCATCAGCCATGAGGATGACTTTGCCGTAACGCATCTTTGTCAGATCTTGCTGCTCGCCGATTCCGATGCCAAGCGCAGTAAAAATATTTCTGACCTCTTCGTTCTCAAGCATCTTATGCAAACGGGCTTTCTGCACATTCAAGATCTTTCCTTTAAGCGGAAGGATCGCCTGAAATCTTCTATCGCGTCCCTGCTTCGCAGAACCGCCTGCGGAATCACCTTCGACTAAATAAATTTCGCAATGCTCAGGATCGGTGATCGAGCAATCGGCAAGCTTGCCGGGCAGTGCAGAATTCTCCAGCGAATTTTTGCGGCGCACCATATCTTTTGCTTTGCGCGCAGCTTCGCGGGCTTCGGCAGCGCGCGTAACTTTTTCGATAATCCGTTTGCCGATCGGCGGATTTTCTTCTAAGAACGATGCAAGCTGTTCGCCGAGGATCGATTCGATAATTCCTTTGACTTCGCTATTGCCAAGCTTCGTCTTTGTCTGACCTTCGAATTGCGGCTCTTGAACTTTCACGGAGATGATCGCCGTCAAGCCTTCGCGGAAGTCATCACCGGTAAGCGAAATTTTATCGGATTTGATCAGATTATTTTTCGCAGCCCAATTATTCATTGTGCGCGTCAGCGCCGTCTTGAAGCCGGCAACGTGCGTACCGCCTTCATGCGTATTGATATTATTGACGTAGCTGAAAAGATTTTCGTTGTAACCGTCATTATATTCAAAGCATACTTCGACGGGCGTATTCTCCTTCATGCCTTCAATGAAGACAGGTCTATGCAGAGAAATTTTATTTCTGTCAGTATGCTTCACGAAATCGCGCAAGCCGCCTTTGGCATGAAAAACTTCTTCTTCCTTCGAACGCTCATCACGCATTTTCAATGTAACGATCGGATTCAAGAACGATAGCTCCATCATGCGCTCGCGAAGATAATCAAAGCGCATCACGATCGAAGGCTTGAAAATTTCCGCATCGGGAAGCCACGTAACCTTCGTGCCCGTGATCTTCGTTTTGCCGATCATTTTTACAGGAGCAACCGGATCACCTGCAAGATATTTCTGATAAAAAATTTCGCCGTTCTGATGCACTTCTACTTCGCACCATTCGCTGAGCGCATTCACGACCGATGCGCCGACACCATGCAAACCGCCGGAAACCTTATAGACATTCTTATCAAACTTACCGCCGGCATGAAGGACGGTCATAACAACCTGAATGGCGCTGACCTTTTCTGTCGGATGAATACCTGTGGGGATTCCGCGTCCGTTATCAGTGACTGTGCAGCTTCCATCTTCATTGAGCACAATGTCAATTTCGGAAGCATGACCTGCGAGAACTTCGTCAATGGAGTTATCGACGATCTCATAGACAAGGTGATGAAGTCCGCGAGGCCCGACATCGCCGATATACATCGCAGGGCGTTTGCGAACCGCTTCAAGCCCTTTAAGTATCTGAATATCCTGCGCGCCGTACTCCTGAGTTTTTGCCATGAAAATTAGTATTTTAACCTATTGAAATATAATGATTTACGCGATGTAAGATTTGAGCAAATATCTAACAAAAAATGGGGGGGATTGGCTCCTGAAAGTTGTGAACAAAAGGGGAGAAAAAAAAGTAGAATTAAGTAGTTGCAATTTGCTCGAAAATATAACCTTTATACATAACACAAGTTTATTCTATAACACTAATTTCTTGTACGGCCATATTTCCACTCCACCAAACCAACCAGTTCTTCCCATTGTACACAACATGCTTTTCTATAGCATCGAATTCATCTGGGTCGCCTGAAATCACTCTATAAAAAACTGATTCGTCGTTCCACGCTTTTATGAGGACATCAAGATGCTCTTGGTCGGGAACATCAACTTGCCAAAACTGAATTGGGAGTTCTTCTTCAAATTGCTTTGTATCCCAGAAGCCATCCTTGTCAAAAAGCAACTCTTTGTATTCCATAATAATCTTAAACAGATCAGTTAGTCTGGACCTACCCTAAATTAATAGACAGTTAATTTGGTTATTTTGCGCACAATCAGCTAGACAATGTTAAAGACTACATACAACGAATCATTTAAACAGAATGCAGTATCATTAGTGGAAGGTGGAACTCCGGCATCACAG
>JANYLL010000038.1 GCA_025357895.1 Ignavibacteriota bacterium | reverse complement strand
TTGTTATTCTGGCGATGCTGCGCTCTTTAAATTAAGTCAGACGACATTCAATACACAGCAGAATGTTCCGATAACCTTTACGGTACACTTTCATGGAGACATTACTGGAGTACTCACAACATGGCTCTATATTCAGAATAACAACAGATGCGGTGATTACATACGAATTCCTCTTACAGTAAACCGACAGACAGAATTACATTATAGTTCGCCGGCTATAATCTTTGATACACTTTTTGTCGGATGTCCCGAACATTCATATACTGAAGATACACTGAAAATATGCAATCAAAGCAATCGCTCACTAAATATTTCTTCCTTATCAAATAATAATGTAAAATTTACCTGGAGAATAGCTGCCGGTAATCAGAAACTTCCAGTTACGCTGAAGCCCGGTGATTGCTGGTCGATCATTTTACGGATGGATGCCAATGACACGACGAAGACATTCTATGATACGCTGCATGTTGTAAGTGATGACAAATGTCCGGGAAGCGGATTCATACCTTTGCAGGGAAGAACGCAGGACGTTTTTGTACTCTTATATCCGAGTGCAAAATCGCAGATACATAAAATGTCATTTGAAGCTGTCTGTCCTGGACAGTTGAGCAGTGTGCAGGATTATCAGTTCCGAAGTTTGATGAAGGATAATGTGTATATCGATACGATAATCTTCACGGCTCCTGAATTTTTCGGAAGGAAATGGTCATTCCCGATATTGATGAAACCGAGAACGGCTTATCTGCCGGAGTTTATTCGCTTCCGTCCATCGGCACCGGGACCATTTGTCGGGCAGATGCAAGTCATCAGTCATTACCGGGGTTGCTCGATCACGAAGACGATCGATTTTACGGGCACCGGAATTTCCGTCGATGTTGCTTTTACCACTCCGAATATACTATTTGGTAATGTTTCTATCGGCAAAAGCTCGACACTGCAAGCTACTGCAAAAAATAACGGCAAAGATCCGCGCAGTATGTCATCCTATTTAAAAGTCGGAGATGTATTCACGATAACAGGGGGAAAAACATTCGGACTCGCTCCGGGTGCGACGTCAAATATTTCGGTCCAGTTTCGTCCCCGCGAACAGAAAACATATTATGATACTCTTTGTATCTTTGATCTGCAATGTTACGGAACGATCTGCATTCCTATCAGTGGTACCGGTGTGTTCGAACAATTTAAATTTCAGCCTCCTTTCCTCGATATTGAAAATGTTCTCGGCTGCGAGTGCCGAACGCAAAGCGACACGGTGACAAATATATCGGGAGTAAGCGTTACGATAACCGGCGATCAACTTATCGATCCGAGCGGGAAATATACGATGCTTAATCATATTCCTTCCGGAGCTACGCCTGATAAAAAATCATTTATTTACAATGTGAAGTACTGTCCCAATGATATTATACAGGATCGGGCAGACAGATCATATATACAGATCGATCTTTCGGACGGGACGAATTATCAACTGCTGCTTCAGGGCTCGAGCATGACTCCGAAACTTGCAGTAACTACACTGACAACATACGGACCGGTAGAAGTGGGTTGGCGTAAAGATGATAGTATCACTATCGAAAATATTTCAGCAATTCCGGTTCATATAACTTCTGTTGCGACTCCGCCCGGATATTCGCTTCTCTCGACATCGCCTGCATTGCCGCTTTGGCTCAATCCCCGTGATTCACTTACAGCGTATGTACGTTTTGCACCTACTGCGGCGCAAAATTATAATGATAATGTTACTGTCACCCTTGATACTCCTTGCGGAAAGCAGATAACAGGAGCAGTCAGCGGAAGCGGCACAATTGTTCGGCTTGATGTTCCGGTTCAATTAATTAATTACGGGCTTGTGAAACCATGTGATTGCTCCGAACGCGAGATACCGCTTACGAATGAAAGTGATTTTATTCCGATCGTCATTGATTCGATCTGGATCGATGATGTTGGTTTGCCGAATCCGAATAGATCTGTTTTTAAGTGGCGTTCGAAATTAACAGGAGATACATCAGGATCATTTACAATTCCGCCAAAGACTCAGGATACTCTTGTAGTTACCTTTTGTCCGAATATTCCGGCAATAGCGCAGAACCTGACGATGAATGCGCAGATCCATATTAAAGCAAGATCAAGTACGAATGTATGGAAGCAGCAATTCAATACGTATCTTTCGGGCAGGCGAGAAATGAACTTCCAGCCGAATCAATCAATTGTTGCATTTCCCAACACCCATGTTGATACGACGGCTCTGCCAATAAAAGTTAGCGTTGTTGTGCCGGATGCTTTTACTAATCCGAGCGGCGACAGTATTATTTTTACGAAAGCACTATTTGTACCCGACCAAAAAGTATTCACCGTTACTGAGTGCTCCGGGAAGCAATTACCCTGGATCGTTCGTCGAGGGGAAAAGCTTTGTCTATCCTTTACATTCTTTCCACGCGCGCCGAAAAAATATTCTGCGCGATTGAATCTCTTTACAAGTTTCCCATGTGATGGCGTTGATACATCAATTCTTGTCACGGGCGAAGGCTTTGCACCATTCTATGGCATAACTTCGGCGTTTGATACTACTGCCTCGCGGATCAATCAGGATACTTTTCATATTACGACATGTGATACACTTGTGATCCCGATCATGATCTCACGAGACATCCCGCAGAGTATCATTGATTTACTTTTCCATTTAGGATATGATACCACTAAACTCAGGTATTTAGATATACAATCTCAATACACGAATCAGACCTCAGTTCTTGATAGCTCCGGTATATGGGCTGATCTGAAGAATGCACGTAACGTAAAAGCCGGGACTATTTGCTATGTTCGTTTTTTACCAAAAGGCGATACTGCAAATTTCTTGATGACGCTTGATAATTTTAATTTCGATAGCGACTCAATTGTCTTTTTTAAAATTGTTGCAACAAACGATCATTGTAGGATTCTTATCGATAATCCAAAGATTAGCGTTCAGAAACAAACAAATTTTGATACGGTTCGGGTCAAGCAGTGTAAGGATCTCACAGTAGTGGTACGTAATCCTGGGCTTGTTCCTATGCGTTTTGATTCCTTATCTACACTCCCGCCATTCCACCGCGTTGTATCTTCGGATAAGCCATATCCGCTTACCATGCAGCCGGGAGATTCGATTGTATTAACAGTCCGGTTCTGTCCGCTTGCTGATAGTTTGATAGACACTTCGATCTTTGCATATTCGAATAAACCTTGTTCTATAGTTGATACGGGTCATATCCATAGTTACGGCTATGCACCGCCATATCCTCTTACACTTTCATTTGATACAAGAATAGGTTTTGTCGATACTGTAGCAGGGATAATCGGCGATACGGTTACTGTACCGGTGCTGATGAATGTTGATATGCCGCTTACGCCAATCGATATAAAATATACACTTCTCTATAATAAGTACGCGCTGCAATATCTTGGAGCTGTTTCTAAATATACAAAACCTACAATAAGCTATCAAGCAGGTAGGATAGATATTGATCTCTTGAACTGTGATAGCGTCACGGCAGGTGAAATTACAAAATTAAAATTTCTTCTTACTGTACCTGATTCAGCAATCTCATCACTCATTCTTATTCCGCGAAAATTCACGAGCGACTCGATCATGTTCATTAAACCGATACCCACAGGCGATACAAGCGCAGTGAAGATCGGATCGAAGTGTACGATCAGCACTCTTATATTCAAAGCCGGACTAAATTCTTTCATTGAACCAAGGCCCAATCCAACGACGGGAAGAGTCGAAACTGAAGTCGAGTTCTTTGAAGATGTTTCGCCAAAGCTTACGATCTATGGAACAACGGGCACAAAAGTTATGGACGTGCTCGATGGCTCGCAACAAATGAAAGGTGGAAGATACAAACTCGATTTTGATGTTTCACGTCTATCCGAAGGCTCATATATGCTCGTTTTCGAAGCAGGAGCATTCCGAGGGACGAAGAGGATCGTTGTAAGGAAATAATTTTTTTAACGCTATTCCCGCCAAATGGCGGGAATAACGCATTTATAAGTAATACGTTTTTCGTGAAGCAAATACTTTCTCTCATCCCCTTCGTTTTCTTTTCATTGACTCTCCATGCTCAAGGTTTGGAGCAGGTCGCAAAGCAGAGTGCCGATAAACCCGTTGCATTCCGTCTTGGAATATACGGTGATTTTTCCTGGAATTTCCATAAGACCACTGCCAATGTCTATTGCTGTGATTATGGCTGTGGTGTGTTTTCTAACGGAACAGGAAAAGGGTTTGATATAGGATTTCTTGGAGAGATTCCGGTATTCGGAAAATTTGAAGCGTATGCAACAGCAGGGTTTGCGCAGCGCGGGGGAAAATTTGGCGATGCGCTTAATAGTAAATTACCGATTAAAGATCCTAACGACACCGGCTATACTCAACTACATCTTACCAATTCCTATACTGCAACAATTCCTGAAATCATTGCCGGGCTCGGATTAAAATTTACTCCATTCAAGAAAATCCCGTTTTATGTTAAAGGGGGTTTGGTTTTAAATTTTCCATTCTCGGCATCGTCAACGTATGTTCAGACTGATCACATTTCTTCTCCGCAGGGAGTTGTATTTCAGAATAACACTGTCGATACGATTGCCGGAAGCGGTCCAATTATTAATCTGAAAGAAACTTTTGGTGTAAGTTGCGCCATCGGCTACCCTGTTCCGCTCTCAGAACGGCTGACTGCAGCGCCTGAAGTTGAATATTACTTTCCTTTTACTCAGGTAAAACAAGATTATCATTGGACGACGCAGACCTTACAGGCAGGTGTTGCTCTTCGTTATAGTTTTTATAAAGTAGTGCCGACTCTTCCTCCTCCGCCCCCTCCACCAACGCCTCCGCCACCACCGCCGGCTAAGCCCGTGCCGCCAGTTGCGTATGTGGGTTTAGCGGAGCCGAAATCGGTGAGTGTCTATGAGACAACGGTTACGGAAACATTTCCGGTATTGCCGTATATTTTCTTCGATAGCGCCAGCACAAATTTCGTACCTCGCTATCATGTTATCACATCAGCTGAGCGTTCAAAATTCAATGAATCATCATTACCGCATAATTCGCTTGGAGCGTATTATCATATCCTCAATATTATCGGCAAACGCATGGCGGAAAAACCTGAAGGTGCAATAACCTTGAATGGCACGACTGATGGCAGGGAAGTATCTTCATCGGCTACAAAAGAACTTGCTTCTTCGCGTGCTGAAACCGTAAAAAAATATTTCACCGATGTTTGGGGAATAGATCCTGATCGCATCGAAGTGAAAGCAAGCAAGAATCCGACAATTCCTTCATCACTGCGCGATACTGCCGGAGTCTCTGAAAATCGCCGAGTAGAAATTTTAGCTGAAGATGAATCACTGCTGGCACCTGTCGTACACGCTCAGTTCAAAGAATATGCCATCACTCCTGAGGCAGTTCCGTTTGCAATGAGCGTTCGTGCTTCTGCTCCGGTTGCTTCTTGGAAACTTGATGTCGGAGCGCACAATAAAAATGTTTATTCTGCAGGCGGAGCCGGTGAACCGCCGGCAATCATTGCATGGAAACTGGGAAATCCTGATGCTGAAAAAATCGCTGCTACGATAAAAGGCAGTGAAAAATTAACATGCGCTCTTGATGTTACCGATAACCGCGGTATTGTAGGGTCGTCGAACGTCGATCTTCCGGCAACATTAGAATCGAATCCGTATGAAATTTCACGTCTCTCGCTCGTCGTTTTTGATTTTGATAAAGCTGATATTAATGATGCCAATAAAAAAATGGTATCAGAATTTGTCTCCAAGACAATTCATGACGGCTCAACAGTTTCCATCACCGGAACGACGGATGCTATGGGCGAACTCGATCATAATAAAGAACTTTCAACTTCACGTGCATTTGCCGTTCACAAACTTATCAAAGAAGAAAATGCTGTAGCACAGGTTACGAAAGTAGAAGGTATAGGCCCTACGTATTCGCCGGAAATGAATTCTACTCCTGAAGGCAGATACTATTGCAGAACAGTAACGGTGCAGGTGCAGACGCCGCTGAAATAGCCGGCGGAATATAGTGGGACGGACTTTAGTCCGTCAGTGTTATTTAAAGTGATTCGGACGGACTGAAGTCCGTCCCATTAAACAAATTTTATCTTACAGACCATATGAATTTCCCATTAATGCGCGGCAAGGCAACGAAACAGCCGCATGTTGCACTTCCTGAAGGTACATTCGAAGAAGAGCATGGTCGCGAAGGATTTTTCGGACGTGTATCGCATCTTTATCATGCCCATCCTCCAACAGGCTGGACGCGCATCGAAGGTCCGCTTCGCCCTCATGCGTTCTATCTTGATAAGATCGAGCCGACGGACATGACAGATCCTAACGGCTTGCCGACGGCGATTCTTTATAATGATGATCTCATCATGCTCATCTCCCGACGCACCGAGCCGCATCCGGCATATTTGCGAAATGCAGATGGTGATCTTTTATATTTCATTCATCGCGGTGAAGGAAAAATGGAAACCGATTTCGGTGTGCTGGATTTCGAACCAGGTGATTATATTGTTATTCCCAGAGCTACGACATACCGGATGATTCCGAAAACAAAAGATAATTTCTTTGTGATGATCGAAGCACATTCGGAAATCTTGCCGCCGACTCCGGAGATGAAGGGTTTGATGGGAATGCATGCTCTCTATGATATGGGCGCTGTAACAATTCCTGAATTTATCGAATATAAAAAAGCAGAAGAGAACGGCAAAGAATATGAAATTCGCGTGAAAAGACTTGGCGAATGGACGTCGATCTTTTATCCATTTAATCCAA
This sequence comes from Ignavibacteriota bacterium, assembly GCA_025357895.1. GTDB lineage: Bacteria > Bacteroidota > Ignavibacteria > Palsa-1295 > Palsa-1295 > PALSA-1296. The sequence goes on along the minus strand of JANYLL010000038.1, from coordinate 892 downwards.
TTGATATTGTCGGTTGGCGCGGCGACCTAACAGTATTCAAAATTAATATGCGGGATATACGTCCGGTTATCTCGCCACGAGTGCATCTTCCGCCGCCTGTACATACGACATTCTTAGCGAAAAATTTTGTGATCTGTTCTTTCCTTCCGCGTCCGCTTGAAGAAGATAAAGATACGCTGAAAGTACCGTTCTATCATCGCAACAGTGATTACGATGAAGTTCTTTTTTATCATGACGGTGACTTCTTCAGCCGCGATAATATCGAAGCAGCAATGCTAACGCTTCATCCGCAAGGCATTCATCATGGACCACATCCGAAGGCGCTGCGCAATCAGGATAAACTGACTCGTACCAATGAATGCGCGATGATGGTCGATACTCACTCGCCGTTGAATATTGCACCTGCTGCTGAAGCTGTTGAATGGAAAGAATACTGGGCAAGCTGGCAAGATAAGGATGCAGTAGTTAGTAGCACGTAGTTAGGAATAATTATGAAAAAAAAAATAATCTGTTTGTCATTAATTTTATTTTCAGTGGGAATTATATTTCCTTGCTTTGCACAAAAGCCGATCATCATCAATATTTATCCTGAAATAGATACTCATAGGATCAGTCCATTCATCTATGGATCGAACGGGCAATCCGATGACCGCGATGAAAATATCACTGCCAGAAGGATCGGCGGTAACAGGCTGACGGGATATAATTGGGAAAATAATGCTTCAAATGCAGGCACAGATTACATTAATCATTCCGACGATTTTCTTCCCTGGGCTTCCGGTATTCCTGTTGCGAATGAAAAAATTCCGGGAATAGTTATAACGGCTTTTCACGATACGTCTATCGCGATGAACTGCTATTCACTCGTCACTCTTCAGGCAGCAGGATATGT
>JANYLL010000024.1 GCA_025357895.1 Ignavibacteriota bacterium | reverse complement strand
GCAATATGATCCAGTGTTATGGAGATGAACAGTATGCCATCGGTATCACTCCGCCGCCACAGTTTTCAGGATACCAGTACCCTGCAACATTTTATCCTGTTTCCCAATCTAGCGGAGGAATATTTTTTGTAATTATTCCTGCCTCACCTACGATGTATTCGGACTATGCTTGGAGTCAGGAGCATATTGAGATTGCACCACAGTCTATAACCTCAGGTGTGAAAGGAAAATTGATGCGCGGTTTTAGCGGCAGCAGTGCTGATAATACTCCGCTTGCTAATACGAATGTGAAATTGCAAATCAGATATAAATACCCGAACATACTTCCGGCTGATTTTGCACCCGAAACATATCCTGATAACGGAAAAATCGTTGCATTCGGGCAAACAAATGCAAATGGGGATTTTGCCTTTAGTTTTAATGAAGTTCCAAAATCTTCTCCTTATTCAGATGTAGCTCGGGTGTATCGCGTAATTGTCGATGACAAGCATTTTACAAGCCCTGACGACGATATTATTGTTAAACCGGGTCAAGTATTAGATGCAGGGACAATACATGCTAATATAAGAGCCTATAACATTACTTTTACTACTCAAATGAAAGACGGAACACCGATGCCCGGAATGTACGTATATGCTAAACGTCCTTTGCGACCTGCTTCTGTACCTGACGATGAGGGTTCGCCGCATCCAAATCCTCCAATGACTCGAACCGGAGAAGATGTTGTCGCTATTGGATTAACAGATGGAAACGGTAACGTTACATTGTCACAACTCGTCAGGACTTATTATGATGAAGAGCGATATCATTTTGAAACAGTTTCTGATCCTACAACAGGTAAGAATTATCTGGGATTTACATGGGATGATTTCAGCAGTAGTAACGATAATGCTGAATTTAATGCTGATTATTCAATACCGACATTTCCTATTACGATAAAGTTATTCCCTCTTCCGGCTCAAATTACGGGGCGAGTGCTGCGAAACGATAATAATAGTATTGGCATCGCAGGTGCTTTGATAACTTTAGATTGGCTGCCGGAGCCAGATAATGGGAGTAATGCTATGACAACTACCTCTGATAAAGACGGATACTATTTTATTGACGGAAAATATTCAGCACATTCTAATGTCCAGATTCATGCTTCAAAACAAGGGTATTATGACGGCGAAAAAAAACCTGTACCTTCACTTAATGATGGAGAACAAGCGTATAATGATCTTCCGATACTTCCTAAAGGAGTTGTGATCGGCAAAGTATTTCATCAATGGGGTTCACCACAAACAGGTTATGATGCAGCCTGGGTAACGGTTGAGAATGGATCATCGGTTTTGACCGCGAGCGATTTTTCCTTGCCAACAAATTTAAGTGAGCCTTCCCACGTATATTTTGACCCTGTTGATCATTCTTATTTCGGTGATACACTTTCGGCATATGATCCTCAAGCCTCTTCTGTCGATCTTGGGAATGTGTATTTACAGAAAAAATTGCATCGTATCAAGATCGTCACGATTGATGAAGAAACGCAACAAACTATCAATACGAATATTGTTGCTACGGAAATGGCTGATCCATTACATCCTGGTTCAGTTATCCCTCCTCAGAATTTTGGAGGGGATACTACTTCATGGTTTCCATTTGAATCCAGCGATCAATATTTTACTTTTACTACGTATACTAATACCGATGCTGATTACGAGCATCGTACTTATACTATCAGTAACCCACTCTCAAAAGATTTTATATTCTATAAACTCAAGACGAAGAAAGCAGGGTTTATCAGAGGAACAGTGTATTTATATTCGAAAAAATCAGGAAAAAAAAATACGATCGATTATGCGAAGATTCGCTTAGAGCAAGGTTCTTCACAAGGTGATGAGGTCAAACCGGCTCAACAACCGGGAAATTTAGGTTCGAATACCACACTGAAATATTCTCATGATGAGCTTTTAGCTTATTCAGGATATTCGTTAGAGCATTTGCCGGGTGTCTATAAACTTGGAAATATCCCGGTCGGCAAACATACGTTTATGGGATCTAAGTCAAAATCCGGGACGATTGGTGAAGAAAAAACATTGAATGTTCCAAAAGAGGGATTAACCAACGTTGATTTCTTTTTACAGGTTTATGAAGATATGGATATTACCCAGATGTTGGGATTCCCGATGGATGTGACACAGTTAGATTCTCTCAAAGATGGAGTATTTATTAACGGAAGTTTCAGTGAATTACCTGCGTCGCCGCATTTCAAAGCTGATCAAGCCGAGATAGGTTTTACACATATAAGTATTACACCTGGCACACACAAAGGCACAAATGGCGTACCATATCCAAAACCGGTAAAGTTGCCGTTAGTAACCGATGAGACTTCGATTCCCATTTCATATCTGAAATATAATGCCCAGCTTAAAAATGCTGGCAGTAATATAACGATAACTTCATCGCCGGACGAGAAAGGGTCAATCTCAGGAAAAATATATATTCCTGCGAATCAGTTTTCACCAAAAATTTCATTTGTCAGCGGAAAAGAGAATGGAATTTATCTTGGTGCGCCCAATCAATCAGCGCCAGGGAATATGAGTCTTCCTGTTATTACGGCTGACGGTAAGGATGCTTTCACGTTGTTTCCGGGCGGATTACAGATCGTGGATGCGAAAGGGGGAAGCGGCAATTATGTGCTCAATTCTTTCAATGCCTCGTTCGATGCGTCTAATTCTCTTTTGCGAGGAGATTCCGTAACCATTGCCACTACTCTCAATTTACCGGATATTTCGAACAATAAAAAAACTATTCCTCTTTCTATCGGTACAGTTCGTCTGAAGGGAACAGACATTACTATAGAGCTACCTGCAAATGCAACCCTTCCGGAAATTGCTCTTGATAAATGGAAATTGCAAGGACAGAAAATTGCTTTCTCCGGGGATAATCTTTCCATGGATGGAGTGTTGAAAACTGGTTCGGTTGATGTTCCTTTTACGGGGTTGCCAATTACCCCGCAAGGTTGGAAACCGGAACAAGCAACATTTAAATTATCTTCGCTTTCTATTGCAAGCGTTATTCCTCTCACTCTTAATAGCGGAGTTCAATTCGGACATGATATCGGAGCGCAACCGCCTGCCTGGCAGCTTTATTCGACCAAACAAAGTATAAATTCACATGCAGCAAGTTTTGCCGGAATAAACGGAATTGCGGCTGGAGATTCGATATTTGTATCCTCATTTAAGCTTACAAGTCTCGGTTCTAATTCGTTTAAACTTCAACAGAACGTTTATATCCATTTCTATACATATATGTCTTTTTTGCCGCAAACGCTTTCTGTGGCTTCGGGAGGAGTTATTGAAATTAAAGGTGATGCTTCGCTTGATCTTGGAAATGGTTTACAAGCTTCAAACCGCATACTTTCTGTTTCGCCATCGAACGGTTCGTTAGTCTTTGATCCCAAAAAACTATTATTCGATATTCAAGATTATTATCAAAACGGTAAAAGTTATTACTATGCAAGCGGAACATTCATGACTTTTCCAGCTTCAGATCAGAAGCTGAACGAACAAGGTTTTTTTGCAAAAGGAACGTTGATTGACCAAAACTCTAAGAGTATATACTCATTTCCTGTATTACTATCGAGAACTTCTGATTCAACGGCAGTTTCGATACTACCACAGAATGCAAATGGCTCACCTGCCACTTTTCCGATCTCAAAAGACGGTACGCGATATGTCGGGAATATTGTCGGCGGCATGGCATTCGATTATTCTTCTCATCAATGGTCAACATTGCGATTCAGTGGACCGCTCATGGGGTTGACAGGCGCTAAAAGTACGATGAGTTTTGCCGTAAGCGGTGCTGTCCAAAGTGACGATAACCAACAGATAGCGGTGACGAACATTCCTACTCCTTTTGGAAATGGTAAAATGACTTTTGATTTTACAACGGGTGCAATGCATGGGTCCATAGACCTGAATGCTGATTTACCCGGAGCTGGTCACATGGATGGTCAAGCTGATCTTGAGATTAATAAAGACGGATGGTATTTGGCCGCAAACGGGAATTTACAATTAAGCAATCCAAATATTGGACTCAAAGCGGCGCTTATTTTTGGAGATTACCCGAACATACTTTCTATAACACCAATTACTGAGAAATTCGATAACCTTCCCTGGGAACAGGAAGTGCCAATGGAAATGCGCACCATTCCCAAAGGATATAATAAACTCTCAGGATTTTTCTTCGCCGGAGATTGTACCGGTTTTCTTGCTGGTATAAATTTGCCTTCGGTTGATGTTGATCTCGATCCCATTGTACATTGTAGTGTTAAACCCTATTATGGCGCGGGACTTTCTCTGGGAATGAATTTTGGTGAGAGTAAGCAATTCGATATCGGTATAGTCCTTTTTCTCGGTGTTACCGCAGAAGCGAAAGGGTCGGTTGGTGTACTATGTGGCGGAGGTTCGCTTCATTTCGGAGAAAATATTCATGGTATAGGTTACTTTAATACATCAAATGGGCATTGGTCAATAACAGGCGGTGTGGACTTTGTGCTTAGTGGTGATTTATACGCGGGTTGGGGGGTCTGTAGTGACGAGTGCGGATGGATAACCTGTGATAAACACACATGGGGTCCAGCGACTCTGAATCTTAGTTACATCAAATATAAAGTTGGTACGGACGGAGTCTCAATTTCTTTTTAATGCTTATGAAATTCTTAACACGTTGCTTGGTTTTTGCGTTAGGCGCAGTTACTTTTCCAACCTTGATATCTGGGCAAGTTCAACAAAACTTTGTTTTTACAGGTCCGCTCGGGGTTTACATTTTTACAGGAACTGCACTTGGAAATGAATCACATGTAGTTAGGGGTATCATCGGCTATCGCATTGAGCGGAAAGAAAGTGGCGAAAGTGATTGGAAAATCATTGCTGAGATTAGTGCACCTGAAACGAAAGAGGGGCTTGAAAGAACTTTCGCTTCTGCAATGAATGATGTCCCTTACACTATTCCTCTCGTTAATTTTCCAATTGATAAAATTTGGAGCCACCTGGAACAATATCATGAACTTGACTCACTTCCGGCACATGGTAGTGCACTCGTCGAAAGGCTTGCAGTGGGCGCAATTTATCTCGATCGCAATGTAAAACAGGGAGTAGAATATGAGTATCGTGTTTTTTCGATTTCTGCAAATTCTACCTCGCCGCAACCTATGGTTAAAGGTATCAGGTTCCAAAAATACAAAGCACCCGGAGAAATATATAAGGCGGTGAGAAGTCATGCCGATACGAATAGCATTCATCTCTTGTGGCATAAAAGCGATGATAAAATTCCGACCTCTACAAATGTATATCGCAAAAATGGTTTTGGTAATTTTATAAAAACGGGATTGAATGCTGATATGATCTTTTTGAAAGACACACTATTCTATTCTGTCAAGGATAGCACAGTTAAAACAGATGTACACTATTCCTATTACTTACAGCCAATCGATTATTATGGTAACTCTGGTCCCTCATCTGATACGATCACCACACAAGCAATAAACGCACACCAGATCAGACTACCTGATCATATACACGCTGAAGTTGTCCCTACGAAAACATCCGTAAAATTATCCTGGAAATTCACAGATTCAAAACAAACATTAGGAATTCGTATTTATCGCAGCGAAGATATTACAGGAAAATTTAAACGAATCGCCGAGCAATCATCGAAAGAATTAAGTTACATTGATCAGACAATTATTCCGGACAAAACATATTATTATTATCTTACTGTTTTGACAACAAAGGGAGAAGAATCAGGACCAACGGCAAGAGTATTCGCAGTAACAAAATCTGATCACAAACCTCTCGCTCCTTTTGCACTTTCTGCATCTGCAAAAGATGATGGAGTCCATCTTATTTGGCATTCGGCGGATCGAAATATCAGAGGGTTTTATCTTTACTGCGGAGAAGGAATTCATCGTGCAAAACTTATCCGACTTGCGCAGCTTATTCCGTTTCACGATAGCATGGGTTCATATCTTGATAGCAATAAAACCCTTTCACCAAAGAAGGTTTATTCCTATTGTGTGCAGGCATTGAGTACAAGCGATGTTGAAGGCGCACTCTCAGATACGGCGCGGGTTCAGCCAAGAGGGGTTACTATTCCCTCCGCGCCGGTTAATTTTGCAGCAATTGTTGCGGGGAATACAATAAAATTATTTTGGGATGAAATGCGAATTGATGATCCCTCCGTTATCGGCTATTGCCTGTATCGTCGTGATGGGGATGAGGGAGAATTTAAGCAGATAGGG
>JANYLL010000020.1 GCA_025357895.1 Ignavibacteriota bacterium | reverse complement strand
CCGCTCTGGATCAAGCGCAACGGCAAGCTCGAAGCGGTTTCTGCCGATGAATTGCTGAAAGAAAAGCGGGGTACGAATTAAGAGGAAGAGTTCGAAAGCTTCAGGGTATTTAAGTAATCAATATGGCTAAGAAAAAAAGTGGTAAAACAGAATTTGTAAAATGGTTTGGCCCTGTACTTGACGCATTAAGAGATTTGGGAGGGGCTGCCAGACCAAAAGAAATTACCCAATGGGTGGGTAAGCACCTAAATATTCCAGACGAAATAATAAATGAAAGGTATGAGAAATCAGGAGTTCTAAAATTTCAAAATCAATTAGCTTGGGCAAGACAATATTTGGTTTGGGAAGACTTACTTGATACTTCAAAACATGGGGTTTGGACATTAAGCAATAAAGGGTGGAAAACCCATATAACGGAGGAAGAAGCTCATAATATTTTTCTGAAGTGGGTTAAGGTATTTTCCGATCTGCGTGAAGGTAAGGAATCCCGTACTGTTGAAACCGACGTTGAAAAGATTGTTGAAATACAGGAAGAAGGCGAGCCTGAAAATACCAAGACAAATCTGAAACCGAGCCTCATTGAAGTATTACAAAAATTATCGCCGATAGGCTTTGAACACCTTTGTGGAAGACTTCTAAGAGAATACGATTTTGAGAATATCGAAATTACTCAGCAATCTCATGACGGAGGAATAGATGGTTACGCAACTTTGAAACTTAATCCATTCGTAAATTTAAGTGTATATTTTCAGTGTAAGCGATATAGTGGAACGGTTCCGACAAAAGAAGTACAAGCATTTATTGGAGTTTTAGAAACAAACAAGCGGAGCGTTGAAAAAGGAATCTTTATCACTACGGGATCTTATGCAAAACAAGCAATTGAAATTGAAAAAAATAATATTAAACTAGAACTCATAGATGGAGATAAACTAGTTGAGATGTTTGAGAAAGTTGAATTGGGAGTGATTGCTAAAACTATCTATGAACCAGACATGACATTCTTTGAACAATACCGAGAAAAGAAAAATAATACTGTCTTAAAAGATTGATACAGTAATTTTTTTTGCCCTTCCCGAATCATTTTCATAGGTGCTCACAAAATATTATGATATTTTGAAAACGGTTTTTGTGTGCCTTCCGAAATCCTTATTTATATTAATTGTAATGTTGATGGGCACCTCTTCCAAGCATAAAGCTTGAAAGGGTTGACCACATAAATTATTATTAATAGGAGAAAAATTATGAAACAGAATTCTGAATTCCACGAAGCAGAAATTACCGTATATTGCGGCGAGAATGCGCGGATCAATACACAGGAAAGCTTGAAGCAAGCATTCGGAATCGTAGATTCCGGCAATGGGAATGTGCTCTTTGTCAATACTGTCTTTTCTACACGAAAGCTTTATGAGCTTGCCCGCCGGATATGCGGAAGTGTTGAACATGATGGTCTTCATTATAGGCAGGTTGTTATGGGTGATCTGCATAAATATTTTTCTGAATTTCAGGAGTTGATCGCAGTGGAAAATATCAAAACGATCGTCATTAATTCCTGGGAGTTCTCGAACAAGAATTATACCTATAAAGAAAAAGCTCTGTTTCAATTGAAACATTACGCCGATGCTCTTGGCGTGACTGTTCTTGTATATTCACAAGCTAAATATGCCTGTAATTCAGGCAAGATCGCTCACGGAGGTTTGGGAAAATTAGCAGTGATTGCTGATGAAATAATTAATATCCATACGAATGAAATTGAAAAGCAAGAAAGAGAAAGTGCAATCTCAAGTACAAGAAAAATCAATAACTTAACCTATGCTCGGAGCGATTCAGGCGTTAGTGCAGATGGTGAACTCATACAACGCGATAAAAAGACAGTTGTTGAAGAATTCTCAAGTAGAGAATTGATGGAAGTATAGTAATGTTTACTGCGGAATATCAGTTTTATTTGCGGAGATTCATTGCTTATGACACCAAAACAATATTTAGACACATTGCCCGATGATCGCAAGGAAGTGATCTCGAAATTGCGTGAGTTGATTTTGAAATCCGATCCGCTGGTCAAAGAAGTTGTTGCCGGAATGATGGGGCGTGAGATGCTTGTGTATATGCAAGGCAATATCATGAAGTATGCGCTATCAAGCGTGAAGCAGTATATGTCATTTCATTCGATGGTGATGTACGGAAGTTCGAAACGGTTTGGTGGCAGCGGATTACGCGAGAAATTCGAAAAGCTCCTACCGGATGCAAAATTCCAGAAGGGCTGTGTCAATTTTAAAAATGCAGTTCAGATGCCACTTAATATTGCTGAAAAATTTATTAAGGAAATGGCAAAAGTTGAATACCCACCGCCGGAATATAAAGAGAGGATGGAGAAAAGTGCAGAGATATTAAAAAAGAAATGCGAGAAGGAGAAGATGACAAGTCAAAAGCCTACAAATCAAAAATCAAAAGTCAAAAGTCAAAAATAAAATTGTTGAATCATGCAGAAATAAATCGGTATGCACGGCATCTAGCATTGCCGGAAGTTGGTATTGCAGGGCAGGAAAAACTTAAGGCTTCCCGAGTGCTTATCATTGGTGCAGGGGGATTAGGTTCTCCTATGGCATTGTATCTCGCAGCCGCCGGTGTCGGGACTATCGGACTTGCCGATTTTGATGTTATCGATTCTTCGAATTTACAAAGACAGATTTTATTTAATGAAAATTCTCTCGGCAAGCGTAAAGTAGTTGAAGCAAAAGAAAAATTGGAAGCGCTGAATTCAAATATCAGAATAATTACTTATGAAGAGAAACTTACAAAAGAAAATGCTTTCGAAATATTTTCTGAGTATGATATTATTGCCGATGGCTCCGATAATTTTCCAACCCGATATTTAGTCAACGATGCCTGCGTTTTTCTCGGCATTCCGTATATCTTTGGATCGATCTTGCGATTCTCCGGTCAACTTAGTGTTTTCGGTGCAAAGAATGGACCATGTTATCGCTGTCTATATCCTGAGCCGCCCGATCCGGAAAGTGTTCCTAATTGCACTGATGACGGAGTGCTCGGAGTATTGCCGGGAGTGATCGGTACTTTAATGGCGACGGAAGTTCTGAAAAATTTGATGAACATTGGCAGCCCCCTTGTTGGAAGATTATTGATCTACGATGCACTTGATATGAATTTCAGACAGTTTGCAGTAAAAAGAAATCCTGAATGTCCCATCTGCGGAGATCATCCTTCAATAAAAGAATTAATTGATTACGATGAATTTTGTAATGGAATAATTTCGACAGAGATAAAAATTCTCTCAGATGATATTTCGCCTAAAAATTATTCCGTCCTCAGAAGTAAGCAAAAGCATTTACTGCTTGATGTACGCGAACCGTATGAATTTCAAATATCGAATCTTGGCGGTATGCTAATACCGCTTTCAGAACTTCCAAACAGGTTAACAGAAATTCCAAAGGATATAGATATAATTGTAGTCTGCAAAGAAGGTATTCGTTCGAGAAAAGGCATGGAGATCTTAAAAAAGAATGGATTCAATCATGTAAGAAATCTTGCCGGTGGAATTAAGGCATTTGTTGATATGTCATCGCAAAGTGAGGATTAACAGCAACGAACCTTTTTTATCAATTTGGCATTGTAAGTTTACGATTTTTAACGGGGTGCTTGAAAAACTTTCAGGCTGAGAACATACCCACAAACCTGATCTGGATAATGCCAGCGTAGGAAAAATGACAACAGAAACTACAACCCATCTTTTTACCGATTCGCCGTACTCCTCAAATGGCGCAATGCATCCTAAACCAATTGCACTGACGATTGCCGGCTCCGATCCTACATCGGGTGCAGGAATTCAAGCCGATCTCAAAACTTTCGCAGCACATAATGTTTATGGACTTTCCGTAATAACGGCAATCACAGCGCAGAATACTAAAGGTGTTAAAGCTGTATATCCCGTTCTTGTTGAAGCAATACGAAAACAATGTGAGACTTTGATCGCTGACATATCATTCAAATTTATAAAAACCGGAATGATATATGAAGCGAGTGCAATTGACTACGTAGCAGATTTTATCATTCGTCATTCGCTCAAAGCAATAATTGATACTCCATTTGCAGCCTCTGACGGATCGACGCTAATGGAGAAGGATGCAGTAAAAGTATTTATTAATAAGCTTATACCGATCGCACATATCATCACGCCAAATATTCCTGAAGCAGAAATTCTCACGGATTGCAAGATTAAATCGAAAGATAATATTGAACGCGCCGCTTCTACGTTGATTGCTCAAGGACTGAATGCAGTCCTTATTAAAGGAGGGCATTTAGAAAATGAAAATTCATCCGATTTTTTCATCACAAAAGATGAAGGTATTTGGCTTGATGGTAAACGGATACTTAAAGGCAATACTCACGGAACAGGCTGTACACTTTCTGCTGCTATCGTTGCAAATCTGGCACTTGGAAATAATCTTTTAGATTCAGTAAGGAATGCAAAGGAGTATGTAACTCAGGCTATTGAACATCCAATAGCAATAGGAAGCGGCGATCTTATCCTCGGACATTTTACAACATCAGTACACGAAATTTTTTAATCAAACTTGAACATGGAACAATCATCAACTCAATCACATCCGCGAAGCAAGAAAGTTTACGTAAGCGGAAAACTCAATCCGCAGATCCGCGTACCGTTTCGCGAGATCGAACTAAATCCGACTACCGGATATAACGGTACTATCGAACAGAATGAACCGATGCGAGTTTATGATACAAGCGGACCTGTAACGGGCCTGGATATTACAAAAGGGATACAACCACTTCGTGCGAATTGGATAAACGACCGCGGTGATGTTGAGGAATATTCCGGAAGGGAAGTCTCAATCGTGGATAATGGTTACGGCACGGATACTCAATTCGACCATGCTCGTACGAAGGGCGATCTTGTTGAATATCCTGGTTTGCGGCGCAAACCACTTCGTGCAAAAAGCGGAATGAACGTTACACAAATGGAATATGCAAGACGTAACATTATTACTCCTGAAATGGAATACATTTCCATTCGTGAAAATTTAGGACGCGAACAGGCGACAGAGTTTGTAGAGAATAAACATAGTCGTCGTAACATTCTTAATCAGCAGCATCCCGGCCAGCGTTTCGGCGCTGCGATTCCGCAATATATTACTCCTGAATTTGTACGAAGCGAAGTTGCCGCCGGTCGCGCAATCATTCCGGCGAATATTAATCATCCTGAACTTGAGCCAATGATTATCGGAAGAAATTTTCTGGTGAAGATCAATGCGAATATCGGCAACAGCGCTGTTGCAAGCTCGATCGAAGATGAAGTTGAAAAATTATTATGGGCAACGAAATGGGGAGCCGATACGGTGATGGATCTATCGACCGGAAAAAATATTCATGAAACTCGCGAATGGATAATTAGAAATTCTCCCGTTCCTATTGGAACTGTACCAATTTATCAAGCGCTCGAAAAAGTTGATGGTAAAGCTGAAGAATTAACGTGGGAGATTTTTCGCGATACACTTATCGAGCAGGCTGAGCAGGGAGTAGATTATTTTACGATTCACGCCGGAGTTCTACTGCGCTATGTGCCGCTTACTGCGAACCGCATGACGGGCATAGTTTCCCGCGGCGGAAGTATTCTTGCAAAGTGGTGTCTGGCACACCATACAGAAAATTTTCTTTATACACACTTTCGTGATATTTGCGAGATCATGAAATCTTATGATGTATCGTTTTCACTTGGTGATGGCTTACGCCCTGGTTCGATCGCCGATGCAAATGACGATGCACAACTTGGCGAACTTGCAACGCTTGGTGAGTTAACAAAAATTGCTTGGGAGCAGAATTGTCAGGTGATGATCGAAGGACCCGGTCACGTTCCCATGCAGCTTATCAAAGAGAATATGGAACTTGAACTTGATCAGTGTAATGAAGCGCCGTTCTATACACTGGGACCACTTGTAACCGATATCGCTCCGGGTTATGACCATATTACGAGCGCCATTGGTGCAGCAATGATCGGCTGGTTCGGCTGTGCAATGCTTTGTTATGTTACGCCGAAAGAACATTTAGGATTGCCTGATAAGCAAGATGTAAAAGATGGAGTGATAGCATATAAGATCGCCGCACACGCTGCCGATCTTGCAAAAGGACATCCCGGCGCACAACTTCGGGATAATGCACTCAGCAAAGCGCGTTTCGAATTCCGTTGGGAAGATCAGTTTAATCTTTCACTTGATCCGGATACTGCGCGGGAGTATCATGATGAAACACTTCCGCAAGAAGGTGCGAAGACGGTGCATTTCTGTTCGATGTGCGGTCCGAATTTCTGTTCGATGAAAATAACGGAAGATGTTCGGAAATATGCAATAGGACTTGGTATGACCGAAGATGAAGCACTTACGCAAGGCATGAAAGAAAAGAGTGAAGAGTTCTTAAAAGTCGGAGCAGAAATATACACGTCGTAAAGGTAGATTGAAAGAATATCCACATATTATTATTGGAGGAGGGATCATCGGTCTCTCGGTAGGCTGGCAGCTTTTGCGAGCCGGAATTCCGGTTGAGATTTATGAAGAATACTCCGCACCCCGTAGCGGAGCAGGCTGGAATGCTGCCGGAATGCTTGCTCCACAAGCAGAAGCCGGTTACGAAGAAGAAGCCCTTTTCAATCTTTGTAATCAGAGTCTTGCACTTTATGAAAAATTTCTTGAAGAATTAAGTGAAGATGTTCAAAAAGTAGTTGTTCCAAAACTTTATAAGTGCGGCTCATTGCTTGTTGCTGTAACTTCAGATGATATTAAAACGCTTGAGCGCCAAAATAATTTTCGCACATCAATAGGTTATGGTGGAAAAATGCTTCGTGGAAGTGAAGCTCGGGAACGTGAGCCGCTTCTATCGCCAAAAGTAAAGCAAGCGCTTTATCTTGAGCATGATGCACAGATCAATAATAGAAAATTACTTGAAGCTCTATTAGAAGCTTTCATAAATCGCGGGGGAATTCTTCATGAACATTCTCATGTAGATCGGATCATTAGTCGTAACGGAATTGCTGAAGCAATAGAAATTCAAGGGGAGCAATTTCAGACAAGTGGAATCAGTGTTGCTGCCGGTGCATTGATCGGAAAAATATCAGGAATAGATTCTGTTGGCATCAGACCGGTGAAAGGTCAGATGATTTCCTTAAAAGGTGATCCCTTAAGTCAGCTCCAACATCTTATCCGTTCGCCAAGAGTTTACATTGCTGCAAAAGATGACGATAGATTACTTATCGGCGCTTCAGTCGAAGAGCAGGGAATAAGCCGCAGCATCACTGCAGGTCCAATTATGGAATTGCTGCATTATGCTTGGGAAGTCATACCTCTTGTCTATGAACTGGAGATCAGTGAACTTCAATCAGGCTTACGACCTGCTTCACGAGATCATTGCCCGATCATTGGCGGATCGGATATTGAAAAATTATTTTATGCAACAGGGCATTACCGCAATGGCATTCTGCTTGCGCCTCTTACCTCTTATGCATTGCGAAACGAAATTGTATATGGAAAAAAAATGGAGAGGTTCGAAGAATTCTCTCCTCAACGATTTACGAATAAGACAAAGATTGTTGAGGAAATAGTATGAATCTCATAGTTAACGGAAAAAAAGAACAAATAGACGCTATTCAAAAACTCAGCGATCTTCTACGCGAGTTAAAGATCAGCGATGAAGAAAAAGGTTTTGCCGTTGCGATCAATGAAGAAGTCGTTTTTCGCAATACATGGCAGAAAGCTTTGCTTCATGACGGTGACAGGGTAGAGATCATCCGCGCAACGCAGGGAGGTTGATAACATGAATATAGAAAAGACAGATATTTTAGAAATCGCAGGCGAGCAATTCTCGTCAAGGTTGATTCTTGGTACGGCACGTTATCCGAATCCGAGTATTATGATGGATGCTTTGCAAGCGAGCAGGACGGAGTTAGTAACGCTTTCTATTCGTCGTCATGATGTAACAGATAATTTTGGTGAAAGTATTCTTGATCTCATTCGAGGTGGAAATTACCGTCTCCTGCCAAACACGGCAGGATGTTACACAGCTAAAGAAGCCATACTCACTGCAGAACTTGCACGCGAAGCACTCGAAACCAACTGGATAAAATTAGAAGTCATCGGCGATGATGAAACACTTTTTCCCGATGTCGTTGAATTATTAAATGCAGCGCAAGAGCTTGTGAACCGCGGATTCGTAGTCTTCCCATATTGTAATGATGATCCGATCACATGCAGAAAACTTGAGGATATCGGATGTGCCGTCGTAATGCCTCTTGCTGCTCCGATCGGTTCGGGCGCAGGAATTCGGAATTCATATAACATCCAGATAATTCGTGAATTGATTTCTATTCCTGTTATTATTGATGCAGGTATCGGAACGGCAAGCGATGCTGCGCTTGCAATGGAGTTAGGAGCGGATGCAGTTCTTTTAAATACTGCTATTTCATGCGCTGAGCATCCGGTAATGATGGCTAAAGCGATGAAATTTGCTGTCGAAGCAGGACGACTCGCTTATCATGCAGGACGCATTCCGAAATTACTTTATGCGGAGCGATCATCGCCGCTAACAGGGCTAATCCATCATCATGCAGAAAATTGATTTCCGCCTCTATCTGATAACTGATAGAAATTTACTTCCTGCCGATACTTTGATCGAGCGATTAGAAATTCTGATTAAAGCGGGGATTAAAGCCGTGCAGATCAGAGAGAAAGATCTTTCAGCCAAAGACCTCTTGCTTTTGGCAAATCAAATTAAAAATTTTTCAAATAAATTATTTATCAATGAACGGGCAGATGTTGCTTGTGCCGTAGGAGCAGATGGACTGCATCTTTCTGAACACGGACTTCCGGTTCATGAGGCAAGAAAAATAATGGGGAATAAACTTATAGGAAAAAGCACTCATTCTATAGAGTCAGTTCTTCAAGCTGAATCTGAAGGCGCGGATTTTATTACGTTTGGTCCTATTTATGATACACCATCGAAGCGACAATATGGAGCACCACTTGGTATTAGTAAATTGCATGAAGCAACAAAGAAAATCTCTATTCCGATCTTTGCAATTGGTGGCATAGATCCCGAAAGAGCGAAAGAATGCTTAAATGCCGGCGCATACGGAGTATCTGTCATATCTGACCTACTTGTCACCGAAGATCCCAAATTACAGGTTAAAAAATATTTAGATGCCCTTGGATCATTATAAAAAACAATTGCATGGAATACATGTTCTTCTGAGTGCATCACCGGTCAATGGACTTAGCTCAGAAGAACTTGCTCGAATAGCAGTGGAAGCTAGTGCATCCGTTGTTCAATTACGCGAGAAAGCAATGCCAATGGATGAACTTCTTCCTATTGCAAAAAAAATTCGCAAGATATGTGAAGATAATACATTCATCGTAAATGATAGAGTTGATCTTGCAAAGATAATCGAAGCCGACGGAGTACATTTAGGGCAAGATGATCTTCCGATTAAAAATGCGCGAGAAATTCTTGGTGAGAATGCTATTATCGGTATTTCTACAGGCTCCGTGCACGAAGCTATTATTGCCGAGCAAAAAGGAGCAAATTATATTGGCTTCGGGCACATGTATCCTACGGCTTCGAAAATTAAATTAACGCCACC
The DNA here is from genome assembly GCA_025357895.1 of Ignavibacteriota bacterium. GTDB lineage: Bacteria > Bacteroidota > Ignavibacteria > Palsa-1295 > Palsa-1295 > PALSA-1296. The sequence continues at coordinate 5,346 of JANYLL010000020.1, read as the reverse complement.
AAAATCATTGCAAGAATTAGAGAGTATTTGTTCAGCAGTTTCTATACCCGTGATTGCAATTGGAGGAATTACCGTAGACAATTCAGTAGATATTCTTAAATGCAGTATTGGAGGTGTTGCACTTTTAAGTGCATTTTCTAATGCGCATGATCCAGCATCCGTACTTCGAAGATTAGTACAGTCTTTTACCTTGCTACAATAAATTTCTGAACTCTACGCTCCGAACCGTTTTGCGCAATACAGTAATAGACACCATTTGAAAGGTGACTACTATCGTAGTAAATATTTTCGCTATTGCCGGGAAGCGTTACGATAACTCGTCCGACAACATCGGTAATCTCAAGAGAAGAAACGGAATTTTGTTGATGTGAAATGAGAAAATGTACTTGGGTTTGCGCCGGGTTCGGTGATATCGTGAGTGAAAAATTCTGAGATGAATTATTGCTTGGTAATACTGCGGCAGTGAAGGCGCCGGTATCGATGACGATAGAAGACCAAATGCTTTCGGTAAATGTACCCTCACCCTTTATCTCTGTCCATGCCGGAAAAATGTAAGTGTTTTGAGCAGCAATATGCGTGTAATCACCAAGATATATTTTATTATTGGGATTAAATGGAGTGGAGTTCAGCCTGAAGTTTTGGAAACTTTCACCGCCATCGATAGAACGAGCGAGATACACTTCTGTTAAGTTTCTACCAATATGGTCTCGTCGGTCATAAAAAAGACAATAGATGAATCCGGTAGTCTGATCAATAGCTGCTGAAGGAAAAAATTGTTCAGTATGGGTAGTATCATTATTGATTCGTAATGGTGCACTCCAGGAGTTTCCTTCATTGTTAGAGCGAAGAAGGAATATATCGCAGTCGTATTTTCCGTTTCGCTTATCGGAAAAAATTACATAAAGGTTGCCGCGATGCTTTGAAGTACTAATATCACAAAGTGGAGTTGCAAAAGCATTGCATTTATAAATTCCGTTAATGTTCAGCTCCCAACCCGGAGTAAGTGAAGAAATAATTTTATCATTGCTAAATGTTTTTCCGCCATCGATTGATTTGTCGAACATTAAGCCATTAGGACCGCACCATGTTATATAGATGTCTCCATTTGGTGATGTAGTACATCGAGCGCCTTCAACTGTATTACTGCTATCGGCACAGTCACCCTGACGGTCATTAACGGTAACTGGCACTGACCAACTTGCACCTTCATCGCTTGAAATCGAAAAATGAATTCGGCTGCTATCGAATTGAGGAAATGTACTTTGATAAGAATCGAATTCTGTCCAGGAAAGATAGAGATTATTTTTATACTGTGAACTTTCCGAAAGATCGCATGTGATCCATTCTTTATACTCCTGTCTGGGATTATGACTTAGTCCTGTGAATGTTCCGGTAGAATAATGTAAACCGCCGTCTATAGATTTCTGAATTACAATACGGTCGAGATGATTATCGGAAAGATGTGCGAAATAAATATTACCCTTTGTATCAGCAGTAAGAGAAGGGTCACCTGTATTCCCAAAAGTTGAAGTAAAACCATTCCCGTTCCATGAGTGTCCTTTGTCCGTAGAATAATAAAAATAATTTACATCTGATCCTGCGGCGATCTGCGAAGGATTGATAGGATTAATAACCATCGAAACTCCTTCTGCATCAAAGAGATTAGCAGGGGATAGTTGATTAGGTGGTAGAATAATCAATTGAGCGCAAAGACTACCTGCAAAGAAGATGTTTGCAAAAAAGAAGAGTACGGTGCGAACGGTTGTATTGGACATGGAATATTTAACGCATTGGATGTAAGAAAATTCCATAGACCAATCAGAATCGGGAACGGAGAATCTTCTCGTTCCATTGTACTAACTTCAATGATTATATTTTAAAGTATGTATCGCAGAGCCTTGCTGTTTACCCTCTTGTTAATTCTCGCATCATGTGGCGGCGGGAAAAGTAAATTATTTATGCCTGATAGTTCGCGCTGGACTGATCAGGATGTGCCGTTGAGTGAACTTGATACAGTTAATGTGAATACCGATAGTCTGAATACTTCTGAAGAGATGAAAAAATTATTTCCTCCTTCGGATTCTCTCATAGAAGGAAGACCTGTTTCTTTTTATATGAATCGTGGCGATGTTTCTGTTGCAGCTAAGAATTTCTATCTGCTTCGTTTACTACCTTCGCAAGATGAACCAACTTTTTCCATTCTCGATAGTTTATGTTCGAAGAATGATACTACACGACCCTTCTATTATTTTTTGTTCCTGCGATTCTACAGGCTGGGAGAGGATTGGACAACGGAGCCCGAGGTCTTGCCACCATTTGCGACAAGTTACAGTATGGATTTTGTTGATGAATTTTACAAGAAGTTGGAGATGCCGCAGTACAGATGGTCTTATCCTTATTGGGTAGAAATGCTTTCGCTTAATAAATTCTCCGTTGATGATATACGCAGCTACCTTATCCAAATTCAGACGAAGAAGGCAAAGAAGTTGACGAAAGAACTCCGGAAAGAGATAGCTGCATTTGCAGATAGCATCGTGAAGCATAATTCTCAGAATTAGACTTCCGAACCGTTGCCTTCTTCATTCTGTTTTAGCGCCAGTTAAATAATATATTACATGGGATTCTTTTCAAAAAATAATTCAGTTGTTTCTGAAGCCGAAGTACTTGATGCACTTCGCTCCGTCATTGACCCCGACCTTCATAAAGATGTCGTCTCGCTTGGGATGATAAAGAATTTAAAGATCGAGGGAGAAAAAGTATCATTCACATTTGAACTTACTACTCCTTCATGTCCGCTTAAGGATAAACTTGAATTGGAAGCACGAACAGCGGTTGAAAAGATCGCAGGCGATGGCAATGTAAAAGTTGCAATGACTGCCAGTGTTGCTATGCAGATGGGTGTGAATAAGCCAGCAGCATTGAGCGGAGTTCGTAATACCATCGCCGTAGCTTCAGGCAAAGGAGGAGTAGGGAAGTCAACAGTTGCGGCAAATCTCGCTGTCGCTCTTGCGAAAGACGGCGCAAAAGTTGGGCTGCTTGATGCCGATATCTATGGACCAAGTATTCCACTGATGTTAGGCTTGCAGAATGAAAAACCGGAAGCGCAGCAAGTGAATGGTCATGCAATGATGGTACCGCTTGAAGCACATGGCGTGAAAGTTATGTCAATAGGATTTCTTGTCGATCCGAATACTGCAGTAGTCTGGCGCGGACCGATGGCATCGGGAGCGCTGAAGCAATTCATGTCTGATGTACTTTGGGGTGATCTTGATTATCTCATTTTTGATCTTCCTCCCGGAACCGGCGATATTCAACTTACACTTTGTCAGACGATTCCATTGACTGGCGCCGTTATCGTGACAACTCCCCAGGATGTTGCACTTGCCGATGCGCGTAAAGCAGTTCGCATGTTCGAGAAAGTGCATGTGCCTGTTCTAGGTATTGTCGAAAATATGAGTTATTTTATTTGCTCGGCATGTCATCACCGCGAAGAGATTTTTTCGCATGGCGGAGCGGTGAAAGCGGCATTAGAATTCAATGTGCCATTCTTAGGCGAACTTCCTATTGAAACAGCAGTTCGCATTGGAAGTGATGAAGGTTCGCCTATCGTTGTTAGCGGACCGGAAACCGAAGCGGCACATTCATTCAGAGATATTGCACAAAGCATGGCACAGCAAGTCAGCATTGCGAACTTGCTTCCAAGCCAGAAACCCGTCGAAATTCTTCTTGGTACGGAAGGTTAAGGATGAACGATCTTCGCACGCGCATTGAAAGCGCTCTGGAATATTGCCGACCATTCCTGAAAATTGACGGAGGCAATATAGAACTTGTCAGTATTGACGAAGCCGCAGGAATCGTAGATATTCGTTTTCTCGGAGCCTGTGCCACTTGTCCGTTAAAGATAATGACACTCCGCGCAGGAATAGAACGCGCCATCATGTTGGAAGCGCCGGAAATCAAGAGGATCGAGGAAGTGTCTTAATAGGCGTCATTCGAGGACAGTGAAGGAGGGTAGCAATATAATAATAGAGTAGGTCAAAATTTCGTCTCCTTCTTGCAATCTAATCCTAATTTTCGTAGTTTTACATAGATGAAATTAAGCATTATCCTTCTCCTGTTTTCCGCTACATTTCTCCGGGCACAGGTTCCGCATATTGATTATATGATGGCCGACGAAGCAAAGAGCCAGCTTCAAATTCACGGCACATTCGGACCCGATAATACCGGCTTTGCAACAATCGAAAATACAAAACAATCGGTTCGTTTCTGGAGCGATACGATGGTTATCTGTGATCTTCCCGATAGCGGCGCAGGTTCCGGTGGACACGTAACAGTTACACAAATATCAGGGATGAGTAATGTGAGGATGTTGAGTATATTCAAAATGAAAATGGATACGTTATTTTGGACTCGAAATATAGGCCCACCTCATAACTATGTATTTGCAGGCGGTTTAAAATGGATTGTAAACTGGCGAATGGACATTGGCATGCGCTTGTTCCCTGTATCGATAATTCCATTCGAAATATCAAAATCTTCATATGGGACGTATATTCCTGGGCTTGCTTTTGGAGGTGGTCTTTTTCCAGCGGTTGATTCTTTAACGAAAATAGATAGTTCTGTATCATTGTCTGGAATTGTTGACCTAGAAAATTATATAATAAAATTTAATACTTCGACACTAATGTATAAAGTATTTTATTATTTGCCTACTATATACTACCCATATTCAATAAATTTCGATACAATAGGTACAATCAGTAGCTATCAGCATTTTTATACGGCTTTTGGTGATCCTCAAGATTCTCTAAGCGACCGTTTATATGACTCGAAAATTCTCTTTCCGCCCTCCCCTAAAAATGCTGTCACCCAATCCCCAGAACCACTACATTATTTCGTCAATATACTTTCCAACATTGGCTCGGAAGGACATAAAATCTCCTTTGAAGCCGAAGCCCCGCTTGGAGAAACAACAGCTTCGCTTTATAGCATTGACGGAAGATTGCTGAAGCAGGAGAAAATATCTATTTCTTCAGCGGGGATGTACTCATTTGATGCAAGCGGCATTAATGGAGGGTTTGGATATCTTGTAGTTAAAACTCCGCAAGGGATCGTGGCGGGGAAGGTGATGTTTTAACGAAATATGCAAAATCAGAAATTCTTTTTTTTTCTCACATTAATTTTTTCTCTTGTTTGCTTCGGTTATTCGAAAGCTCAAACACCAGATTATTCAGGTTCTCCAACTCGGCTTGATACTGCGTCAAGTTTTATATTTATTGGCGATGTTCAGCTTCGTGCAACGCCGGAAATCCTTCTTGGAAGAGAAAATAATAAGGATGCAGTGCG
>JANYLL010000418.1 GCA_025357895.1 Ignavibacteriota bacterium | reverse complement strand
CGCATTTCTGTATGAAGTCCCACCTTCGCTAACATATAATCGAAATATCCGAGACTCGACATAGCATTGCTCGGAAGGTAAGGATTGACATCATTGAACATCAATTCTCTTACTGTGCACCCCGACGTCGCAACTAAATCGGCAAAGCGTTTACACCAAAAGTGAACGCTATCGTCCATTCCTCCATAAGTGCCGTCCGGATTCAGGCTATGCGTTGTATCTTTACCGCCACCAGTAAACCTTGCACGGTATAAAAATTTATCGGCTAATGTGTCCTGCCATGTCAGGGAGCGAATCCGGATAGTATCTCGGTACGTGGAGAAAATCCGAATTTCAAAATAGGGAGTGCTCGCATCACCGGAATTAGTATAATGCCCATTGTCAAATGCAACTAATGAATCAGGATCTGCAATTAAATTTTTAAAACGCGGAGCCCAATCAACTGATCCTCCTCCGTATTCCGGCAATCCATCCACACCATCTAAAGCGGTATCTATTATCATATAGTGGGGCAAATTTTTAATCGGAAGATTCAATTGTTTAAAATTCCAGTCATGTGAGACAAGGTTCGACTGTAGGGTGTCACGAATACGCCAACTTGAGCGAAGAGTATGCCAAATTGTTGCAGTAATTGTGGTATCGACTACCTTAAACCAGCCCGCTTCCGAACCGTAAGGAGTAGTTTTGAATGGAACAAATGGAAGAATATTAGAACCTAATGAATCAGGTGTTAGGTGGTGAATGTCAGGCACCGCACCTCTTTTATACAAAACCTGCACGCGCAAAAGTGGGACATTATCTGCCGATAAGGTAGTATTCGAACTATCTATGGCAAGAGTATCAAGATTAAACTCCAGACGCGCGCTGAATGCGTTGGCGATTTTATTAGGAAAAAAAGGATAAAACGTGTGGGAATATAACATTTGATGTCCCTGTCGTTGATCGTTATATCCAAGAATCAACCTTCCGGCCTTTCCAACTTCAAGTGAATCTCCTGCTGAGTTATTCATTCTTGAAAAATACTTTTGTTTAACGAAATTTGTATCATTATCGAATTCTGCAAAAGGTGAAATATCGTTTGAATCTAAAGTATTATTGTGCCAGGAATAATGTACGGTATCGATGTAACGCCATCTATATCCACCGTCATCGGCTAAATCGATTCTTTCAGGCGAAGGATAATAAATTCTTTGTTTTAGTTTTTCGCCGATAGCCTGCAAATCTGTACCCCCTGATGTGAAATCGTGGGGATAAGCATCATAACCTTTGCGCCTTCCACCGAATGGTGCTTGGTCACCTGCGATAGCACTATATGTAAAAATTACATTAATACCTAACGAATCCATTATGTGCTGTACTCTCGTCGGGCTTTCCTTTGGTGGAGCGCCGTTAGTCGTAGGCCAGCCATGATCAGGGAAAAAACCATCATAGGCTTCAAATCGAATTGAATCCTGACCTTCCCAACCTTTCGATAATATCATCTGAGAAGATGAAATTCGAGGGGAAAAGAAAAATAAAGCAAAAAAAAACGGGAGCGCAACGCGCTTTAAGAAAATAATAACGTTTTTCATAGGGCTTTATTTTTTTTAATCAATGAGTAACTACACAGTTAATGACCGATCTGTACTGTTCAGTTTGTATTGATAGTATATATGTACCGGAAGAAATTAAGTGAACATCGACGGGAACAGTATGCTGCCCTTGAGATTGCATTTCACTGGTAAGAGGTGAAGAAACAATATGGCCTGCAATATCATAAATTGCAATACTCACATGTTGTGACACTGGAAGAGAGTAATTGATTGAGACGGTAAAATTACTTGGATTTGGGACAGCAGAAAAATGCAAGGAATCGTTTTCGGGAGGATTTACCCATGAATATCCTCCATTCCCCGTATGAATTATAAACCCACTATCACTTGCAGCCCATCCATTTAAGCTGTCGGCAAAATTAACCGTGTATAATGTTTTTGTGGTGCCGCTGTTTTGCCTCTTCCATGTTGTACCTCCATCGGTTGTTCGGAAAATCTTTCCTTTGTCTCCAACAACAATAATGTTTCTGCTATTGGGCGCGCTTATTGCATTTAATGCTGTTTCCTCTGTGTCTCCCAAATAAATTGCCGACATGGAATAACCGCGATTAATACTTTTTGCGACAAATTTTGTAGTCGCAACGATCATTATTGTCGTGCTGTCCAAAACAACCACCCCTTTGAAAGCAGCACTATCAAAAAATTGCCTCGAAGGATATCTCCAAGAATCACCACCGTTAGTCGTCAGGAAAATACTTCCAGCAATGATACCATGATTTGCGGGCGCAAAATATTCTTCACCCACTGCAACAATGGTAAGCGAGTCAAACGAGGCAAATGCGTTAATTTTATATCCGACATTCGTTGTATCACGTTTCCAAGTTTTACCGCCATCGATTGTACGGGCAATGCGGGTGGACACATACATAACACCATGTGATGGATTTGTAAAATATAAACGACTACCAACATCGAATCCTGTGTTATATTCAGTCCATGATTCTCCGCCGTTGGTAGTGGCAGATATCCAAATATCAGTGCCTCCATGATTAATGGTACTTGCTGACCAGCCATGCAATCGATCAATGAATTGAAGCACATATCTGCCTCCCTGATATAAACTCCACGTATTACCACCATTCGTTGTAAAGAACTCGCCAGCCCATCCTGTATCGCGATTTAGAAAGTGAAGGGGTAGGGTTACATTTCCGATAGTTCCTCCAAGATGCTGTGGGTACCATCCTTCTAATCCTTCTTGGGGAGAAACCGGATGATTTTCTGTTTGAATTTGTGCAAGGCTTGCGCCCGCAACGAAAATGAGAAAAGCGAATGCAAGAATGTTTTTCATGATGGTTCCTCCGAATGAATGATTACAAATATACTATCTTTTTACTGATAGTATCGAAATTTAGATAACTACTATTTTTGATTCACGGGTAACTTTGTGTCGTGAATCTTCAAAAAACTGTTGCCGAAAACTTGCGCGGCTTCCGCAAAATACGGAATCTTTCGCAGGAAGCTCTTGCAATTAAATCTGACATTAGTCCGAACTACCTTGCTTGTGTCGAACGTGCCGAGGTTGGAATTGCCCTTGCCCGCCTCGAAAAACTTGCCAAAACGCTTAAGATAGAGCCTCATTTACTCTTGATTAAGGATTCCTATAAGCAATTCTCTTAGGATGCTCTTCAATAGGTTTATAAAATATACGATCTTAATACTTCCAATTAAAAATATGTAGAAAGCTATTCATGAATGACTCTATTTAAACGATATTTTAAGCCCCTAAACGTTAAGTTTTTTTTACTAAATATAAGGTATTTATGAAATGGATAGTTCGGTTTTGAATTACTGTTTACACTACATAGAGTGCTGGAATCAGGGTCTTAATATTATTATGAACTATTCTCCCTAAATATCCGTACTTTTAATCCCGTTTATTATTACGGCTGCCACAAGATGTTGATGTAGTGTATTATATTACGGCGATTACGCCTTTGAGATCGTCTCACAAAATTTATCTCTAAGAGGAGAAAAGATGAAAAGCTTCGCGAAACACACAGTATATTTATTTTTTATTCTGAGTTTTTTTGCTCTTACCCGCTCGGCAAGCGCAGATGATGATTATGATATGGGCAATCCGACTCTGAAGGAAATATGGGTTGATCCCGTACATGGTCTGGATCTCGCTAACAGAGGTTCTACACGAGCCTTAGCTCTGAAATCCGTCTCGAAAGCGTGGGCGCAGATTCCACAAACCCTGCGAAATACAGGATATATAATATGGCTTGCACCCGGCACCTATTCTCCCGATGACGTTCCGACAATATTTCAATCGGTCTATGGCACAGCAGATAATCCTGTTATCTTTCAAGCTGCCGATGATACCGGCGCCGTGATCCTGCCTTCGATCGATGTTTCAACATGTCAGTATTTTTATATGATCGGTATTCATATTAGACATTCCAGCGCAAGCCAGGGAGCCTATGCAATAAATTTCAGGGCATGTGATCATGTGCTTCTTCGTCATTGCACCTTCATCGGTTCGGATTCTTCTTCAAGTGATACCGCTTATCTCGGAGCAGGTTTTTATCAATGCCAGCATACGTATCTCGAGCATGTGGAGTTTGCAAATATATCGGGCAGCGCAATTGATCTTTATGCATCGCAATACGGACATATTAAAAATTCTTTGATCCATAATTACGGAGGGAGCGGAATACTCCTGCGAGGCGGCTCAGCTTATTTTTCAATTCAGGAAAATACTATCTATTCCGGAGCGGGCGGAGGGATAACCTGTTATTCGCCGGATACGGGAAGAGGTTTAGATAATATGGTTATGCCGTGGGTTCATTATGAAGTTTACGATATTAAATGTTTTAATAATATTATTCATCATACTCATGAAGCAGGGTTTTCCTGCAGCGGAGGATATAATGTACTTTTTGCACATAATACGCTCTTCCAAACCGGCTTGAATAATTCTCTCGTGATTCTCGGACTTGCAAAGCGCGCACGCGCGATCGATATTGACATTGCACGTGAGCGTATCGATTCCGGTGCATGGGGCACATGGTATCTCGACCGTGCCGATAGCGATGCCGCTCCGATCCCCAATAAAAATATTTTTATCTACAATAATATCTTTCTTAATACACCTGATTCGGCAACGGCTTCCTCTCAATTGACCATTGCAGGACCTGTTTCTGCAATAGCGTTTAATGCTTCATGTCCGAAGCCGGCATTGGCAGATGATAACGTGAAGATCAGAGGCAATATTATTTGGAACGGCAAATTAAAAGATCTTGGTATAAACCCAAGTTCAGGATGCGGAGCATCAAATCCCTCCTGCAATCAAACACAACTCTATAGTGATAACGTGATCAATTCTGCAGAACCGAAATTTGTGAATGCCGCAGCCGGAAATTTTCATCCGAACCGCGGAAGCATTATTTATACTCTTGCAAATGCTTTTCCTATACCTGATTTTTCCTGGACAGGGCTTCCCCCAAAACCGCATGAGCCGCAGGGAAATACATCAAACAGCATTCCACTCGATAGAGACAGCAATCACCGTAATCCTCGTTTACCTATTGCAGGTGTATTCGATATTACAACGTCTTCGGTTGATGGCGAAACAAATATTCAAGATGATATTTCGCTTTTGCAGAATTTCCCCAATCCGGCACACACTATGGTGACGATCGAATTCCAATTGAAGAATAATGCTCATGTTACACTGGAAGTATACGATATTCTTGGCGTGAAAATTGCAACACTTATTGCAGAAAGACAAGGACAAGGCATTCATTCTACAAATTGGAATATATCTTCGTTACCATCCGGAAAATATTTTTACCGGATCGAAACGGAGAATGCAACGTTGACAAAACAGATGACGATCGTGAGATGAACATTGTTTTTTAGTGGGGACGGACTCTTAGTCAACCCTTATTTTGACTATTTTATTTATGCTCCAGAATTTTTTTAAGATTTTTCTGCTCTCTTTTTTTATCCACACCTTGGCAATGCCTTCATATTCCCAAATGTACAAAGGCAAGCCTGTCTCTCACGTTTCTCTCATCGCCGGCAACATACTTCCCGGCAAAGGTTTTACGCTTGGCATCAAAATGGATCTCGAACCCGAGTGGCATGCTTATTGGAAAAATCCCGGCGATGCTGGTCTGCCAATGACAGCGGAAGTAACGGATGGACATGGATATATTTCCGGAGAATTACGATATCCGACGCCACATAAATATAAAACCGGTGATGAAGTTCTTTTCGGTTACGATTCTGATGTTGTTTTTTTGCTTCCTATAAAAATCACTACGGGTGCAGGATCTGTGCCGCAGTTCAAAGTAAAACTCACATGGCTTGCCTGCAAAGAAGTTTGCCTTCCCGGCGAAGCATCACTTGAATTCAATGCCGATTCCGTTAGCACTATTCAACGGAAGGAAAATCAAAAATTACTTGACCGTTGGACAGCAAGACTTCCGCAGCCTGGTGAAGGATTTAATTTGGATAAAATCGGAACGACGGTAACTGATAAAAACGGGAAGCTTTCCGTTTTTATGAAGTTTTTAGAAATGGCTCCCGGTACGATCACGGATTTCTTTCCGGAAGTGATCGAGGGATTTGTCACCGATTATGCAAATATTCTTATCGGTGAAACAGGCATCACACTGACGTTTACTCCGGAATCTAAGGAGTCCAAACTCTCCGCAATAAAAGGATTAGTCATTATCGGCTCCAGGGGATATGAAGTGAATATTCCCATGTCGAAATATTGATTGGGGCTTCACGTGAAAATTACGAAACATTTTTGAAAAAAATCCATACAATATATGGTTCGCTCGCTACTATTTTTTAATGATCTGCATAACTATGAATAAGACAATATTTTTTCTGAACGCATTGCTCATGATGTTTTTATTTATTCCCGCTATCGTTTCTGCAACTCCCCCTGATATAGGCAAACCCGCACCGGATTTTACTCTTCATGATGTTGATGGCAAAGCCGTCAAACTTTCCGATTTTAAGGGTAAGATTGTCGTTCTTGAATGGATCAACGAAGGATGCCCATTTGTCAAAGGGCACTATGAGAATGGTCACATGCCGTCGCTTCAAAAGAAATATACCAAGAAAGGAATTGTATGGTTGACGATCAACTCCACGCGCCCCGATAATCCTGAAGCATACAATGCTGCGCAAAGCAAGGAAATCCTTGCAAAGTGGCATGCACATTCCACAGCAAATTTAATGGATGAAGACCGTACCGTTGGTCATCTTTACGATGCAAAGACGACTCCGCACATGTTTGTTGTTGGTAAAGATGGTGTTCTCCGTTACCAAGGAGCAATAGACGATGACCGCTCCACGGACGGCGGCAAAAAGGCTTCAGTGAATTACGTTATGCAAACATTAGATGCGTTACTTGCAGGAAAAGAAATTGTAACGACGAACACGAAGTCGTATGGGTGTTCGGTCAAGTATTAAAAAATGATCTCCCTCTTCCCGGTACTCCGGGAGAGGGTCGGGGTGAGGGCTAAAACGCCGCCAAGAATTTCGCAATATCATCTTCGCCCTTCAGCCCAAGTTTTTTGCGAATTCGATTCATCCGGTTCTG
>JANYLL010000416.1 GCA_025357895.1 Ignavibacteriota bacterium | reverse complement strand
GGAAGCGATACATCCCGCAGGAGCATACCCTCAAGCACTAAGCCGCGTTTCTTAAAACTTTCATCTAAAAATGATGTGACCTTCGTTACGAAATCTTCGCGCTTAACCGAATAAAGATCGGTGCTGACATAATTAACAGCCTTATCGCGCAACGCCGAGCGAATTTCCGGACGGACAATTTTATCAGTATAATCTTCGCCGATCGTACGGTACACCATTGGCGCAGCAGTCGGAAGCAGACGATATTGCACGGTGATCTCAAGTTTCAAAGTTAGTCCGTCTGATGTAAGAACTTCAATAGCATCATCGCCTTTAACTTGACCTTCATTATGTGTAGCGCTCATCGTATATGCCTGAGTTCTCACATCCATCGGTTTGATCTCGTAAAGCGGATTAATAAGATGAAAGCCGTTCTCAAGTGCATCGGGCTCGACATTTCCATAAAGCACCTGCACTCCGACATTTCCTGCAGGTACGACAGTTGCTGTTGATAAAATAAGAAAAACAACGGCAGCTGCTGCAGCAACCCGAAAAGCTATACCCAATATTTTGTGATTATCGGTGCGTGTATTTGCTGTAGGTGACGTGCGTGAGCGGGCAATAAATGCTCCTACTGCAATGATTAGAAAAAGAATAAATCCTGTGAACATAATGATCTAAGTTGAATTAATGAGACAGAATAACAATGATTTCGATGAATATAGTGCAGGACTATTGAAAGATCGTATTTATCCCAAAGTGGTCCATTACAAATTGTTAATCCTACGTTAATAATTTGTAATCGGAATCGATATAAAAACAGAAACACTCTGGCACGCTTTTTGTGAATATCTCTTTGATTAACATTCATAAAATATTATGAACATAAGACAAATCATTGGAGATAACGTAAGGTGCTTTAGATACAAGATGAATTGGAGTCAGGAAGCACTTGGTTCTCAAACCGGATTGCATCATGATTATCTGGGGCGTCTTGAACGCGGACAGGTAAATATCAGTGTGGAAAATCTGGTAAAGATCGCATCAGTTTTAGAAGTCGCACCCCACTCCTTGCTTATCGAAGGGCAATGCTATTCGGATTAGAATGGGGTGCATTCTTTATTCATAAAAATTGTTATTGCATCTGAAACTCCCCAATAACATTTTAAAATACAATTATGGAACAGAAACAACATCACGACGACCACGAACAGGCTGCAAAGCATTACGAAGAAGCAGCGAAGCACCAACATTTAGCTCATAAGCATCACCTCGAAGACAACGCTGAGATGGCAGCCTTTCATGCTTATACTGCACAAGGCCATCACTACCAGGCAGAGTATCATGCACAGGCTGCTAACCGTCATCACGCCGGCAGAAATTCCCAATAACTTAAATGAACTGTTTTGCGTGTCATTCTGAGCGCAACGCAGTGAAGAATCTCGTGATGGTAGGCAGAACAAACTTCTTTCAATCCTCTGGGGATTATTCGTTCCGCTCAGAATGCCAGATTTTCCCATCCTCCTAATCCCAAAATCCTCTCACCCAATTTTTAATTTTACATTTTTAATTTTTAATTTCCAGTTTCTCCACCATCTCCCGCGCTTCCTCCCACTCCGGCATCCCTTTGAGCGTGCCGATGCCTTCGTCCTCATCGTCCAAAAATGATTTCAGGTCCCGCATATCTCGAAATCCCGCTTCGATCGCCTTCCGGAACGTCGCAAGTCCGGAGGAGTAGTCCTTCAGCAAGCAATGCAGGCAGGCAGTGTTGAACCGTGAACCTCCATCCCGGAGATTGTCTAATTTTTTTGCAGCCGCTCTCGCCTCGTCGTCCCTGCCTGACCAATAAAGGAGCAAGGCATGGTAAACACGCTTCCCTTCATCTTCCGGAAAGAGCTTCAGATGCTTCTGATATTTCGGAATAGCAACCTCTGCCCACTGCTTTCGCTTCTCCTCTTCCTTTGCGCCGTTGCAGACAACGACAAGGTTAAAGAGTGTATTAAGATCGTCCGGCTTTAACTTCAGCGCCTCTTCATAAGGAGCAATAGCCTGCGCATCCTGCCCAGTGCTTTGATAAAAGAACCCCAGCAAAGAATTACTGAGAAACTCTTGCGGTGCGTTTCGGATGTATTCTTTCGCAATTTGTTCAGCCTCCTCATGCTTGCCCTGCAGCGTCAGGATCTGGGACAGCGGACCATTCACGCTCCACAGATCGGGCTTGAGACGCCGCGCTTCCTGAATGAGCGCGAGGCCCTCCTCAAGCAGCTTCAGATCGCGGTCGTAACCGCGGTAAAGATTTGCCAGCGCACCGGCTTTTGAAGAGTACGCCTGCGCATATCCGGGATCGAGCGTGATCGCTTCGGACCAAAGCTGCACTGCAAGCTGAAAGCCTTCTTTCGTATTGCGAGCAAGATACTCCATCCCTTTGAGAAATAACTCATACGCCTCGGCATTCTCTGTTCCGCGCTCTGCAAGTTTTTTCTTTTCGTCAGTGGTGAGATGAAGCTTTAAGCCATCGACTACTTTTTGAGCTACTTGCTCCTGTATCTCAAACACATCATTCATCGTCCCTTTGATGGATTCCTGCCAAAGATAATCACCGCTATCAATATCGAGAAGACGAGCACTGATTTTAATCTGGTCACCGAATTTTCGGACATCTCCCTGCACAAAATATCGAATTTGCATTGTTGCAGCATATACTGTCAATTGACCTTTATAACTCTTAAACTCCTTCGTTGCCTGCGTATCCATCAGGTGGAGAGACTTCA
>JANYLL010000227.1 GCA_025357895.1 Ignavibacteriota bacterium | reverse complement strand
GTACGTTTGAAATCATTCAGGTTCGGATGTTTGAAATGCCAGCGCCTGAAATATTCTTTCATGCCTGCCCAAAACATTGAATCACCAAGCACATATTCAAGCTGTGCCAAACCTGCAAGAGTTTTGAAATATACTTGGCCGGCGTTCACTCCTTCTCTGAACCAATCATGCGGAATGGTCAGTGGTTCTTCATATCCTGCCGTTGCAAGATCCAGATATGGTGAATAATAATTCCGACGGCTGTCATATTCGGGAATAAATGTCCGAGTCAGCCATGAAGAATCTCTATAAGGCGAGCGTTCATTATGCCTTCCATAATACGCTTCCATTCCTGTCATCTCGATAAATTCCGTAAAGCCTTCATCTAAAAACGCGTATCGCGTTTCATTATTACCGATCATTCCGTAAAACCATTGATGTCCGCCTTCATGCATAATAAGGCCAGCATTCGGACTTCCATCCATAATAAGCTGAGGGTATTCCATTCCTCCATCGCCGCCATGAGTATTCGTAAAATTTCTATACTGATACCATCCAATTTTTTTCGAATGATGATCGAGCATGGCAAAAGTATTCGGCATTGCCTCCGACCAATATTTTTCTTCGCTCGGTTTATAAAGACAATGAACAGTGATCGTATCACTCCATGTATCCCATTCATGAATATATTCATGCGCTACCCAAGCAAAATCATGAACATTCGATGCTTTGAAATGCCAGTTGATCATACCATCTTTCTTTAAAGAATCAGGATAGAACTTACCTTTCTTCACGCCTTTCGCAATTTGATCGTATCCCCAGCCGACTTCTTCAGGATTCTGGCATTGTCCTGTCGAGCCGACACAAAATTTAGCTGGCACATTCATCATTACATCGAAATCTCCCCAGACTCCGTAAAATTCACGCGCAACATATTCCTGATGATGCCAACCCTCCCGGTCATATTCGCAGATCTTAGGATACCATTGCGACATAGAATATTTAATACCATCAGCATTCATCCACCCGCCGCGACGGGTAAGGGGGGGGATCTCGACGAAGAAAGGCATGGAAATATTTACGCTTTTATGCGGCACGAGCGGCTCCGCCAGCTCCACTTTCATTATGGTACCGGTTATCTTATACTTTGCAAGTCTGGGTTTATTCGGATCGAGGATGACTTCTCCCTCTCTGAGCAACACCTGGCCGATCCTCTGTTCTCCCCAATCGCTCCTCTTATAGTGATCAATTTTATCTGCCACACCACGATCATTCAAAGCTTTTGCGCGCTCATCCATCATCGAGCCGGGCTGGAAAGCATTGTAGTATAGATGAAACCAGACCTCATGCAAAGTATCGGGAGAATTATTCGTGTAGACAACCGATAATTTTCCATCGAATGAATGAATGGAATCGATGAGTGTTCCGCTGATAGTATAAGAAACATGTTGCTGCCAATAATCGGCAGGCTGAGCAATGGCTTGTGATACAATAAAGGATAGAAGAGCAACGAATTTTTTCATGCTGAGATCGTACGAGCAAAAGATTGGAAAAAGAACAAGAGAGGTTTAAATCAAATTCAATTGCGCCCACGGTTTCAACAGTGGGCATATTCATTATTATAATATCTTCCTGATCCTCTCCATCGCCATCTCAATATTTTCCATCGAGTTTGCATAGCTGAAGCGGAGATACCCTTCACCATATTGTCCGAACGATGTTCCTGATAGGCAGGCAACATTTGCTTCATATAATATTCTATCGGCAAGAAGACGCGAATCCATCCCGGTGCCGGTAATATTCGGAAAAACATAAAATGCGCCAAGAGGTTTTAAGCAGGTAACTCCGGGCATGGAGTTCAACGCGTCAACGATCAGATCGCGGCGACGTTTGAATTCGGCAACAACGTTATCTACCCAATCCTGCGGACCACTCAGCGCTTCCATTCCGGCGATCTGCACAAAACTTGTTGCGCAGCTTGGAACATTAGTTTGTAATTTCGAGCACACTGCAGCAAATTCCGGAGGCATAATTCCGAATCCAAGTCGCCAGCCTGTCATTGCATACGTTTTCGAAAAGCCATCGAGGATGATCGTTCGCTCGCGCATACCGGGAAGTGCAGCAATAGTATGATTTACAAAGCCGTCATACACTACTCTACCATAGATTTCATCTGAGAGAACGATGATGTTATTTTTTACTGCAATATCGGCAATTCCTTGCAGATCTTCCATCGTCAGAATTCCACCTGTCGGATTTTGCGGAGAGTTGATAATGATCATCCGCGTTTTCTGTGTGACTAATTTTTTCAGATCTTCAATATCAAAGCGAAATCCTTTTTCTTCTTTGAGTACAAGCGGAATCGGAACGCCGCCTGCAAGTTCGATACAACTTTCATAAATTGGGAATCCGGGATTCGGATAGATCACTTCATCTCCAGGATCAACCGATGCCATGATAGCATAAAACATAACTGGTTTTGCGCCGGGACATACAAGCACTTCATTCCAATCGAATTTCATATTGCGGCGATTGCCTTCAACTTCAGCAATTACTTTGCGGAACTCCGGCAATCCGGGAGCGGGACCGTAATGCGTATAACCATCGTCCAGTGCTTTCTTAGCAGAGGCAATAATATTTGGTGCTGTATCAAAATCAGGTTCGCCGATCTCGAGATGAATAATGTGTTTTCCAAGCGCCTCAAGTTCGCGCGCTTTAGCGAGAACAACAAATGATGTTTCAGTTCCGAGGCGGTTTATACGGTTGGCAATATGCATTCTAAGAATTGTGAATTGAGAATGTTAAATTGAGAAAATAGTAAAGTGTCATTCTGAGTGAAGCGAAGCGTAACGAAGAATCCCGTGCGGTTTATAATGGACTTCTCGACACAATTAACGGGATTCTTCACTGCGTCGCTCCGCGACTCCGTTCAGAATGACATAAAATTTACACAGCATCACTGAGCGATGAATAATTAAATCCGCTAACAACAAGCATTGGTATGAGCATGGGAATTCCATCCCATCCATCACGCGGAGCGGTGATGACAGCTTTCGACATATTGGTGACGTTTTTGAGCACGGCGATGGGTGACTCATTCCACCTGAAGTTCACTACTCCATGTTTTATCTCACCATTTTCCACCCAGAAAAGTCCGTCACGCGTTAACCCGGTTTTCAAGAGTGTTTGACTATCAACATCACGAATATACCAAAAACTTGTGATAAGCAATCCTTCAGGTTTTGCCGTTGCCATAAAATCTTCCGGCAATTGTGCACCGCCTTCCATGATAATATTTGATGAACCCGGTATCGCTTTCTTGCCGGTTTTCTGCGCCCAATAACGATTTCGCTCTAAGTTTGCGATCTTGCCATCCTTAACCCAGTCGACCTGTTCTGTCGCAAGACCGCTTTCCCCATAAATTCCTGAGGGAACAAGTGGATGGTTCGGATCGGAATAAATATGTACTTTCTCATTGACCATTTGTTCACCAAGAGCTGTTGAACCATTGGCACGACTGAAGGCGCTTCTTCCCTCTTCGGCTTCACGTGCGCCGAGTGACCAGACAAATTGCTGGACGAGATCTGCGGCAGCACTCGGCTCGAGAATGGTTTTATACACTCCCGGATCCATTTCTTTCGGGCTTGCCCATGCTGCACATTTTTCAGCGGCACGATTAATGGCACGATCTGAATCAAGACGGGCAATAGCTTGCGAAGCCCGTTTATTCCATCCGCTCGATGAGCCGTCTTCATTACGCATCGTCGTGGAAAATGTCGTGCGCGTTTTTTGATCGCTTACAAAAAGACCTTTTGAATTCCGGAGAGCAAAACGTGAAACTATTGTTTCTAAAAATCCTGCTGTGATAAATTGTCTTGCTTTCGCTTCTTTGATCGCTTTCTCTGCGACTTTTGCCCGTTCACTCGCAGCATATCCGGTATCAGCACTCGATTCATCAAATTGCGCACTACGTTTATAAGCCGGCTTATCACTAAGCGGCGGCATCAGTTCTTCGTTATCCGGAGCGAATCCTGCAATTTCTTCTGCTTTTTTTACTGCGCGGCTTAATCCATCATCCGATAGATCGTTCGTTGAGACCGATCCGGATTTTTTTCCGTTCGCAGAAGTAATATGGACTGTCGTATTGACGGATGAACCGCTTGTCGTCACCATATTTGCCGCATACCGTAAATTTGCAGAATGTGCGGAGTCAATATTCACTTCGCACCATTCCGATTTTGAAAAGCTAATGACTTTTTTGCTCAGAGCCTCAAGCTCTGAAGAAGTCATGATGTCTTTATTGATTGCCATAAATTACTACATAATATTTACAACACTGTCATTGCGAGGAAGTCCCGTAGGGACGACGAAGCAATCTAAAATATTTCAAAATGCCACTATGACATTATTATTTTCTCAATCCATGTCATACTCCATCATCCCGCCCTTAGAATTTGCCGATTGCGATTTAGTATTGATTACCTGAATATTCGAAAAACGGGCAGACGGGCAGCCATGTGATAATGGATTTGATTGCATCGGTTCGCCTTTGCCGTCATTCATCGCGCCGCCAAGCATATATTCACTCTTATCACAAACCATCTCGAGATTCTTCCAGAATTTTTGCGTCGTTGCCTGATATGCTACATCACGTAGCATGTGCCCCAACTTTCCGTCTTTGATCTCGTATGCTACTTGTCCTGTGAATTGAAAATTATATCTTTGCTGATCTATTGAATAACTTGAATTACCTTTGATGAAGATTCCTTTTCCCGTTTCTTTAATCAAATCGTCGAGAGACATTTTCTTTTCATTTGGCTTCAAACTGACATTCGGCATTCTTTGGAAAGGAACACTCCACCACCCTTGCGCATAACTTTGTCCGTGAGATTTTTTATCGCCGATAATGGCAGCTTGTTCTCGCGTTGTCTGAGTATCCATGAGTTCACCTTTTTCGATGAGCTTATATTCTTCGCACGGAACGCCGTCATCATCGTAACCGCACGTTGCAAGTCCGCCCTCTTGCGTTCTATCGGCAACGATATTCAATTGATCGCTTCCATAGGTCATTCCGTTAATATCTTTTTTGCGGACAAAACTTGTGCCGGCAAAATTAGCTTCATACCCTAAGATGCGATCAAGCTCTGTAGGATGTCCGATACTTTCGTGAATTGTTAACCATAGATGCGTCGGATGCAAAACAAGATCATACTTACCGGACTTCACACTTTCTGCAGTAAGTTTTTCCGTTGCTTCGGCTACTGCAACGGCGATCTCATCTTTATAGGGATATTCTTCAACGTATTCAAATCCTCTTCCTTGAGGCAAAACAAAAAGGGCGCGACTTGCG
>JANYLL010000369.1 GCA_025357895.1 Ignavibacteriota bacterium | reverse complement strand
AGTTTTTTATAGACTTCGAGTTGTTGAGGTACTGTCGGGGCAATCTACGCAACAAGCTTTCAATATCAATATCCCACTCTTCGAGCGTACGAGTCTCGGCACAACACAGCTTCTATGGCCGCAGGAAATTCCTTTACCTGATGGAGGAGCATCTCTTGCATGGAGTGTCCAACCTGAGGATGATCAGGGAAATCCCATCATTTTGCCTGAGCGATTTTCAAACGCTTTTAATCTTATTGTTCTTCCGTCGAAAGAACAATGTTCGAAACTTTTGCAAAAAATTAAAAAACTTCATGAGAATGGATTAGAGGTTGAAGAAGAATATTGGGATTCATATAAACGCTTTGCAAGAATCACACAGATCCTCGAAGAAGCCGAAGAGCGTGCCGATGTTCTTGCTATTGAAAAAGGAAAAAAAGATCAGAAGGATAGCAGTGCTAAACTAGAAAAGATCAAGATCATCTTTGATGCTACAAGAGTTAAATACGATTCGGCGATCAAAGAATATGAAGTGTGTATAGGAAAGTAAGTTAAAATAGGCAGCTGCTTTTTGCAGTAGATGTAATATTTTAGTGAAGGTTTGCTGTATCCGAGTTTAATTTTATATTTTACATTAAAATTATCCCTTAGGCACTGCCAACGGTCTCTCTCGATGCAGCAGCATCCAGTCACCATTTTCGCTTAAAGCTTCTTTGCCGATTTCGATAATAAACTCGGATGCTTCATGGCGTTTGCCTTCGGTCAGAAGTTTTTGAAGCCAGTCTTTTGCATGAGCAAATAGTTCGCCCATGCGTTCATACTGTTTTATATGGCCCACCAATGCATTGCGTTCGATATAGCCTCCGAGCAGCGCAGCAACAACGGGCGCAAGTCCGATAACCATTGTAAGAACATCCTGTGGCTCGATGGTGAGTTGGACCACTACGAGTCCAATACCCATAGCAAAGAAAAAATTGATCAGCATTTCGAGCTTAAAGAGCTTGTTATGATCACGCTTCATCGCGCGTGGATAATATTTTGCCTGATCTCCGATCCAACTGTTCAGTAGTAGCTCAAACCTGTCATACCTGCTTTCATTAGTATGTTCACGAGGAGAAAAGGATTCATCGTCAGATGGAATTGCCATCGTCCTAAGTGCATAGCGAATCCAATCGAGTTCACTTTTCTGCTTTCGCAGATAATAATCTCCCGCCGACTCGTGAATGCCTGCATACTCCCAGAAAAATTGTACGCGCAAACCTTCGGCTAATGCGCGGTAATCAAGATATTTCGTTTGATATTGTTTTTTCTTTGCAGCACGGTACCATAGAAAAGCAAGAAGCAACGAACCCAAGTACCCTCCGAGCACGAGGGTGTTCTCAAAAGCGTGAGCATAAATATCGAAAAAGAAGGCGGCAATAAATACGCAGCCAAAAATGCCAATGAACGATCTGTTGGTAAAACGCTGGAAATATGAGGCAAGAATATCAGCAGATGTATAATAATCACGCGCCGTTTTGAGTGCATCGGAAAGCGAATGCTCGTGCTCTGAGGGGAAGAGATACTCAGCTGATTGTTTTTTTTTCGATAGTAAATATTTTTCGTAATGGATGATATCTTGATTAAAAGCATTGATCCGTTCATAGATCTTCTCGAAGAATTCTTCTGCCAGGGCAGCACTTTGATGTCCGCGCGGAAAATATTTTTTCAGCGTGAGAGGCTCACCGTTCACATTAGGATTATCTTTCCTCCTTGCAACGATATGATAAACAGGTCCGGTTTCGACGGGGTCAAGCGGACTTTGCGGCGGTCCGAATATTTCAGGAATCCCTTGCAGTTTATAGTTCACCACTGTTGACGTTCCACCCAGAAGTTCAACCGGTATGCCATCCCAAACGGCGATCAATATCTGGCTGTAACGGGCAAGATATGCTCCCACCTGAGCATATTGCAAGTTTCGATCGTAACCTGGCTCAGCGATACTTTCTTCAGTTACTCCTTCGACAAGTGGCAAAGCAAACCACCGGCTCGACTTACTAAGTAGATACTGAAATTCTTGTCTCGATACTTCCGATTCAAAATCCGTTTCATAAGCTTCCGGTTTCATTGGAAGAGGTACGATAAACTCGATCCCTAATTCGATAGCAATATGTGCTCCAAAACGATCGGCACCTTCAGCAAGTGATGTGAGTAGCACAATAGGGGTCGAGGGGTACTTGATATGAAGAGTTTGATAAATATCCCGAACCATCCGTTCAATAGCAGATACGTCCTCACCCGGAAATGCCCGATGCCCGGTAAAGCCGATAACAAGCGGAAGCGTTTGAGACGAAGAACTGGCTTTATTGTAGGGAAATTTCATTTATTTATGGTTCAAAAATCCTTCAACTTCATCTACATTCTTCGGACTTCCGACAACAAGCGGCGTACGCTGATGCAGATCTTCGGGAATAATTTCAAGCAGCCTTTTCCCTTGCCCGTCAGTCGCTTTGCCGCCGGCCTGCTCGATCACAAATGACATTGGGTTGGCTTCATAGAGCAATCGTAATTTGCCTTTATGACTTTTAACATCTGCAGGATAAAGGAATACTCCGCCATAAAGAAGTGTACGATGGACATCGGCAACCATTGAGCCGATATAACGCAAACTATACGCTTTCTTTTTTTCTTCCGGAATATCTTTTTTGCACCAGTTAATATACTTTTGCATTCCTTCTGACCACTTATGGTAATTTCCTTCGTTTACAGAATAAATTCCGTTGTGCTCCGGAATTTTTATATTGTCGTGCGATAAAAGAAACTCGCCTACCGACGGATCAAGCGTAAAACCAAATACGCCTCTGCCTGCAGTATAGACAAGCATTGCTGAAGGTCCATAGATGGTATATCCTGCTGCAACCTGCTTATATCCTTGTTGAAAAAAATCTTCTTTTTTTCCATTTGTTCCTTCAGGCGTGACACGACGTAAAATAGAGAATATAGTACCGATAGAAACATTCGCGTCGATATTCGAAGAACCATCAAGCGGATCAAAGAGCAGTACATACTTCCCTTTTGGATATTCATCAGGGATCGGAAGTATATCTTCGTTCTCTTCACTTGCCATTCCACAGAGATGCCCGCCATGGTCCATTGCCCGATAGATTACACCGTTAGCAAATTCATCCAGCTTCTGAACAACTTCACCCTGAATATTCGTCATCTCCGTCGAGCCGATAATATCGATCAGTCCGGCGCGGGAGACGTCACGGTTGATCATCTTTATCGCAAGCGTAAGATCACGAAGAAGCGCCGAAAAATCTCCTGTTGCACCATTACTTGCCCGTTCTTGCTCAATAATATGACGTTCAAGGGTTATGACTTTATTTAGCATATAGTCTTAATCTTAATACAATTTTCATGTTGTTCCTGTATGGCCAAATCCTCCCGATGAGCGCACTGTCTGCCCAAGGTCATTGGCTATTTCTACCTGAACTCTCTCATACCGTGAAATTATAAGTTGTGCAATCCGTTCACCTTTTAGAAACTTTACAGTTTCTTTTCCATGATTAATCAGGAGCACTTTTACTTCACCACGGTAATCAGAATCAATCGTACCTGGACTATTGAGACATGCGATTCCGTGCTTCAATGCCAAGCCACTTCGGGGACGTATCTGACCTTCGAAGCCTTCAGGAATTTCGATAGCGAAGCCGGTTGGAATAAGCCTATACTCTCCCGGTTCCAGGCTAACATCCTCTGAAGTTCGCAGATCCAACCCAGACGAATGTTCAGTGGCGTATGACGGCAATCCAATGTCACTACCGGAATCAGATACATGTTTAACAAAAAGTTTTAGCATGAATTTTTTATACGTGGAATAAGTCGTATTATGACCTTTACGTTCTAATATCTACGAAATTACGAAAAGAAATAGAGCGGTGGAAGGATACCGCTCTAAAGTTGTTGTTTGTGTAGTAGAGAAGCCAAAAAAATTTCGGGTCAAAGGCGGACATCGTCATTGCTCTCTGCTTAATAACTCCGCAAGACCTAAACCGGATTTATATTGATCCAACAAGATGGACTATGACCGGCATCAGATAAAATTGCGAGGTTAGAAAACGAGTCCGTATGACCCGGGTATTTCACTATATGTAGCAGCTCAATTTGCAGGGCATTGTTTCAGCATTTTGCATTGTGCCTTACATTAGTTATAGTAGATCAACGTTCAGGAAGGATGTGGTGTGACACGAACCTGTAACTTTTTTCAAAAACAAGCATTTATAATTTAAACCATTTCTATATCCGGGCATCAATATTTAACAAAATGATGTTACTTTCAGAGCTTATCATCTAAATCATCATACATCTAAAACTATGGACAGAAGGAAATTTCTCATTGGTGCGGGTGTCACTCTTACCGCCGCCGCAGGGCTTTCGAATCCCGAAGATGCTTTTGCAACTGATAGGAATTCCGGCGTTTTAGGAAACCCGGGAACTCTTGACTCTAATCCCCAGCCGCTTGAGACTCAATCCAATGATCTCAGCCCTTATACCGGAATATGGGATGATACGACGCTCCGTCACCTGCTTCGTCGTGCAATGTTAGGTGTGCCACTTGCACAATTTCAAGCGGCGCAGGCTCTTGGCAACAAGAATGCAGTTGTTGATAAATTGCTTAGCGACCAGCCTTTGCCTGCTCAGCCAGGGACTTATGTCGATGTTATTGCTCAAGCAGATGCAGCAGATCTAGCCGATCCAAATTATGGCAAAACTATTGCGAACCAAGATGCTCAACGCTTAGAAACTATGCGTCAGTATCAAGTATCGAATTGGTGGCTCGACCTTATTTTCAAAGAGAATCTTTCCATACGCGAGCACATGACTCTGCTGTGGAGTAACCATTTTGTTACCGGAACCGATGTCGTGAAGCAGACCGGCTATTCTTATGTATATAATCAAATGCTTCGCAAAAATGCTTTAGGTAATATGAAATCGTTCGTGTACGATGTTTCCGTTGATCCTGCAATGCTGATCTACCTTAACGGCAATCAAAACTATGACGGATTAGTACCAGGCACCACCAAAAAAGGCGGTACTAATATCAATGAGAACTATGGACGCGAACTCCAGGAGTTGTTCACTCTTGGCCTTACTGATCCGGTAAGCGGACTTCCGAACTATACTGAAACTGACGTTCAACAAGCAGCAAAAGCACTGAGCGGATGGGCACCTACAACTATTGCACCCTTTATAGGAGTTTTCTACCCAGGCAGCCATAATAATGACCAGAAAACATTCTTAGGCCAAACCGGCAATTGGGCTTTAGATGATATTATAAATATTATTTTCAGCTATAAAGGTCCCGGTGGAAATACAACTCCCGGATTCAATACTGCATTCTGGTTCTGCCAGAAGATCTATATGGAATTTGTGTATTATGTGCCAAATCCAGGCGTTGTCACGGCTATGGCAAACCTTCTTGTAGAGAGCAATTGGGAGCTTAAACCAGTGCTCAAAGCATTACTTCAGAGCGCGCATTTTTATGATCCTGAAGTCCAGAATGCTCAACTCAAAAGTCCGGTAAATTTCCTTGCAAGCCTTGTTCGCGAATTCGGATTAACCTATACACCATTTATTTCAACTGATCCGCCATGGAGTGGAAACAGAGACAGCAACAAGATCAAAACTTACAGTGATCCAAATGTATCACTAACGTATTTAATGCTATCAATAGCAGGTATATCCCTCGGTCAACAGCTTCTTCAGCCGCCAAATGTAAAAGGCTGGCCTGGAGGACATAATTGGATCAGCACCGGGACTTTCCAACCACGAGAATCCGATTCCCTCGCATTTCTCTTTAATCCGCCGATATTTGACGGGGGGACGAAAGTCAAAGGGGTTAAGATCGAGTTTCTCAACCCAACTGCCTGGGTGCAATCACTGCCTAACTTTACAAACTTAAAGAGCCGCGATATTGCTATAGCACTTACATCTATTGTGCTAAATAGAACGCTCGGACCACTTGAAAGCAATACACTTTATTCATCACTAAATCCACAAAATTTACCGGATTCAGATTTTTATCTTGTCGATAAAGATATTTCTAACTTTGCAATTGCTTTGGCAAATTTGCCCGAGTTTCAATTAGTCTAAACCCTATCATACATAAGGAGAACAAAATATGAAACGCAGAGACTTTCTTAAACTCGGAGCTCAAGTCGGCATTGCAGCAAATGTATTGCCGGTAATGATGGGTGGATTTCCGATTCGCGCCTTAGGCCGTTCACCGCTGCGCAATGCCTTAAATGCGGCTTCAAGCAATAATAATATTCTTGTTATTATTCAACTTGCCGGAGGCAATGATGGCTTGAATTGCGTCATTCCTTATGGTGATCCTCTTTATAAATCCAATCGTCCCTCGATTGGACTTGATAAATCAGCCGATAATCTTCTGATAGTCCCGGATCATAATACACTTGCTTTCCATACAAAAATGCAAGGCGCATTTGATCTTTATAGTGCAGGGAAGATGGCTGTCCTACAGAATGTAGGGTATTCAAATCCGAATCTTTCACACTTCCGCGGCACAGATATTTGGCACACGGCAACCGATAGTAACATCTCAATGTCAACAGGTTGGATTGGTAGAATGCTTTATGGACTCAATCCGAATTATCCCCCTAGCACTATTACTTCCGGAAGCCAGCCCCTGGCTATTCAATTTGGTAATTCACTGTATAATCTTTTTCTAAGTCGCAATGGGGGGATGGGGATTGCAATTAATAGGCTTCCAACTTCCCAGAATCCCAGCATTCACAGTTATGATGCGATACCTACTAACCCGACAACTCCTGATCTTGAACTGGCGTATGTTCGGGTTATACAATCTGAAACGGAAATATATGCACAAACGATTGCTAAGCGAGCAGTAACAACAAATAAAGTTACCTATCCGACAAACAACAATCTTGCTACCCAATTATCAAGCGTTGCGCAACTCATTGCAAGCGGGTTTACTACCAAAGTTTATCTGGTTACGCTTGGTGGGTTTGATACACACAGCAATCAGTTGACAGGTCAGGCAAATCTATTAGGTGAACTTGCAGATGCCATGAAAGCATTTCAGGATGATCTCGAAGCCTTCGGAGTCGCGGATAAAGTTGCTACCATGACTTATTCTGAGTTTGGTCGTCGTCCTAAAGAAAATGGGTCCGGTACTGACCACGGAACCGCGGCTCCACATTTTGTCTTTGGCACACAAGTTATCGCAGGAATAAAAGGACATGATCCCAAACTCGATACAGGAAGTCTCATGAGCGGAAATTTAACGTTCGACAGTATGTATGATTTCCGTAATGTCTACGCGACCGTTATGAGCGAATGGCTCGGAATTGATGATACCTCAATTCAAAATGTTCTCACTGCCAGTAACGGGCAGACATATTCGAAGAACAATACGTGGACAAAACTCGGCATCTTCAAGACTCAGGGATCAAATGCCGTGAATGAGGGAGAGTATACACCAGGCTTAACGTTAATGGAAAACTATCCAAACCCTGTCTCAAGCGAAACGACGATTGAATATGCGATTCCAGAAGCAATGGCTGTCGAACTTGGTATCTTTGATATGCGCGGAACAGAAGTTGCCCGTATAGTCGATCAAAGACAGGGAGCTGGAATTTACAAGAGTAATTTCAAGCCGGGAAGTTTGCCTTCCGGAGCTTATATCTATCGCCTCACGACTCCAAAAGGACAGATC
This sequence comes from Ignavibacteriota bacterium, assembly GCA_025357895.1. Lineage (GTDB taxonomy): Bacteria > Bacteroidota > Ignavibacteria > Palsa-1295 > Palsa-1295 > PALSA-1296. The sequence continues at coordinate 7,933 of JANYLL010000369.1, read as the reverse complement.
GCGAAGCAGATGTTGATAGTGAAATAGCCAATTAGTGGGGCGGTCTCTTCGTCCGCCCTATTTCTCCCGCAAGACTCAGATTTTTTGCAAAAAGAACAGAGCGTTTGTCTTATACAATCACGTAATCCACCTTCACACGTGTCCCGTGTATATGTGTAAGACAGCGCTTTGTTTATTTTCAATTCGAAACGTTAATATTGCCTTTTGAAGTACTTACTGTAACAACTTTACCACCGCCGTTTACATTAGTCTGAATAGCAGTAATCGATGATTGTTTTACGTTATCATACGATAGTGAAATATTACCTCCGTAAGTCGCAAGACGAAAAGTCACACCTACACCACTTGGAATATGCAAAGTAACATTTCCTGTTGAATCTGTTGCATAAACGGATTCAAAGTTTTTAGAAGGCAGAGTAACATTAATACTTCCCGATGTACTTTGAACGCTTCCTCCGAGACCGGTCGAACCTGTTATCTCACCGCTTGATGTTTGAAGTGTCATTCTTCCGGCTGTCGTAAAATTAATGTTGCTGCTGCTGCCGCTTATATTAATATCACCTTTCATGCCCTGAACGGATACATCATTAGATGAAGTAATAACTACAAGGTTTGCATTTGCCGGAATCGTTGCGTCCATCTTATTGATCGAAAGAAGTTCCTTTTCCGATCCCTGAGAATAAGCAGTGAGTTCGCCTCTATGAAGCGTATCAATGCTCCAAAACATATTCACATTTGCAGCAATAGAAAAAGCTTTACTGCTGCTCGGAGCCCATAAAGAAAATGTTCCATCGGCAATGAGCGTATCCAGAGCACTTCCGTGAACTGAAAAAGCCTCCCGATAGATAGAAGCATCGAAATATACACTTACGACACCTTTCCCGTTTGCATATGCCCAGCGCTCTGTGTTTTGTTCAACAACATCCACAATACATCCGGAAAGCCCCAAACCGAATATAAAAATAAATAAATAAAAAAAGTTTTTCATAGATTAAAAATAAAAATGGAATCCCAAACCAAATGCTGCAATTAACGCTGAAGAAGGCAAAATTCGCGGGGTTCTCAAATATGCTTCCGTTGCAATATATTGAATTCTGAGAATTCCTGCAAGTGAGAAGACCGATGAAAAATAATAGTCAACAGAGGCAGAGCCATAAGGCGCTGTTCCAAAACTATGCGGTATCCCGGCACCCCATCTATTTTGAAATGGAAGTCCTGCGAGGATGGAATACGAAAGATCATCAGAAATGGAAGCAAGGTATTCAACGACCGGACCGCCCATGATCGCATACCTCGTTCCGCTGAGAAGATCAGCACTTCCGAAACTGACATCTCCGATACCGACCCTGAAATGGTCACTAACTTGCATCCGGAAACCTACTGACGGATCCCACGTCGCAGTCGAACTCGGACCAAAAGCCAGATTTACATCGGCAGCCAGAATGTTCGACCACTCGTCGGAAGTATTTCCTGAGACCTGAGTGATACCTGCCAGAGGGAAGCTAAATAAAGCTATAAGTAAGAAGAGATGTCGTTTCATTTGTTGGGGATAAAATTACGTATGAAAACGCTGATCCTGCGAACGAACTGACTACACAAACGCAAATCTAATTTTTAGGGTAACGAAAGAAAAGAAATATTAATTCGGTAATTGTCGCACTTCAACATAGCGTGCAATAAAAAAAAGTGCTATACCAATCCCTGCGTACATATACTCTTCTCCCATCGAATTTCGGATAACACCGGCGACAAGTCCTAAACCTGTCATTGCAATGCCCAGTGCTTGCATAAATTTTAGAAAGTATTTCATGGTCACCAAAATTTAAAAAACGATCTCCGGTTGATTTTTTTTATCAACTCGTCTCGGGTCGAGCGGTATTTTACTATCACTTTACCGTTTAAAAGAATTACTGGAATTTTATCCCAATATTTTTTATACAACTCTTCATCTTGCTCGATCTTCAATATTTCAAGATCGAAATCTACATAGTCTTGCGCTGATTCTAATTCTATAAACAGCTCATCGCAAAGTGTACAGCTGCCTTCTTTAGTTATGAATTGTAGTTGTGGAAGCGCCATCTTTTTTTCTGAAAAATAAATAGAGACCTCCGATGATCAACATTATCGATATCCATTGCGCCATTGAAAGCGATGCATAAAGAGGATTGATCCGTAGAAATTCTACAAGTAACCTTTCTATGCCCATAAAAATTATGGTAAGCCCGAAAAGCCTTCCGAAAGGATTTTCGTACTTTATTCTTTTACTCCACAAGAATAAAAAGCAAATAACAGCAGTAATTGTTTCATAAACAGGTGTGGGATGGCAAGGTGTTTCCACATCAAATTGGTTGTATCGCTGTCCCATTCCATCAACGCCGGCAGGAATAGCTCTCAGCGAATCATATTTCCAAACTGTTTTCTCTTCGGGATAGCGGTCGAAATAATCAGAAAGAACATAGGTGGGTTTTGCCGTTCCATGATAATAATATGATCCCCATGGAAGTTTTGTAGGTGTACCATAATCACCATCGCCTGCGAGCTGGCAACCGATCCTTCCTATTCCATAAGCAATAAATACGACGGGCGCTATCATATCAGCGAATGCAAGAAATGAAAGTTTTTTTCTGCGCAGATAAATAAGGATTCCAAGACCGGCAACAATGAATCCTCCGTAAAATGTAAGTCCTGAGGCTGAAAATACCGTCTTGACGGGGTTTTGAATGAATGCGCTCCAATCCTCAAAGATTGAGAATAATTTAGATCCGGCAACTCCGCCGATAAGTGCGATCATCGTTATCTTCGTTACGTGAGCTTCGTCCCATTTCCGACGTTTGACCTCTTTTGCAAAAAAATAATTAGCCGTCAGAAAGGCGATTGCCATCATTAAGCCGAAACTATAAATGACAAGCGGTCCTACTTTAAAAAGTACTGGGTACATTATTTTTGTATATTGTAATGAGCTTCAGAAACACTCTCACCCTGTATGTGGTTGCTTAGTGGAATGATTACGTCAAAATATACCGGATACAATTTTCAAAGAATTCCCGAATGGTTGTTCATTGCAATTCCCATTGCAGCGACATTCATTATCTGGTATGGAAATACGTGTTCCGGATTCACACCTGATGATTATATGGTGATCGATTTCCAATCGCCGATCCGGTCATTTGTCGATGCCATTAGTATGTTCTGGAGGAATGATCCGAACCCACAATATTGGCGTCCATTCACGAATTCGACTGTATCGCTCGATTTTTGGCTTTGGGGTTGGAATGGCGGGATGTTCCATTTCACAAATCTTATTTTGCATTGTGTTGCACTTTATCTGATTTTTTATTTCGTTCGTCGTATTTTTTCTTTTTCTGTTTTTGCTGCGGGCATTCTTGTTTTCTTCTTTGGAGTAAGTGGTTCGCATGATTCCAATTTGCTTTGGATAGCAGCACGATCGGATGTTGTGGCAACGATAATGATGTTAGTTGTACTTTTAACTGCATTTAAGGCGGAAGCTTCGAAACGAAAAAAAATCCTTTGGTTGACTCTTTCCTATCTGAGTTTTTTTCTGGCATTATCGTCGAAAGAAGTAAGTGGAGTCGTCATCGCACTTCTACCTCTGCTTATTTATACGTCATCACCCAAAGAACTGTGGATGAAAAAAAAGCAAGTATTCATCAATCTTCTTCCATATATTGCCCTTACCGTCCTCTTTATCTATATCCGTTTACAATTCACAGTTCCGCTGAGCCAAATGCAGCCCCTGATCGCCGAAGGGAGCCATTCGGCTATTGCATTTGCAAAAAATTTTCTTTATAGTCTTGGATATATTCTTGCGCCGATAGATTTCCGGTCAGCGTCGTTTATCATTAATCGTTATGCTGCCATCGGATATGTGGCTGCAATATTCTTTTTTGCCGGAATGATTTTATTAATAAAATTTTCCGGCAGTAAAAAAGTGCTGGAATTGATGTATAAACCTCTTATACTCACACTTATAACTGGTTTTGTTTCCTTTCAATCATTCGAAAGATGGCGGGTATATTTTCCTTCTGTCGGAGTTCTCGCTCTACTTGTCATTCTTTTCACACTTTGGTGGAATAAATTGAAGAGTCAACAAATAACGCGCACAATACTCATTGCAATTGCAGTATGTTTTGCCCTATTTCATATTCATCAATCCCGCAAAGCCCAAAGTGTTTGGGAACAGGCAACGGCTCAGCTTAAAGGGTTTGGAACAGATCTGCAAAAAACTTTTGCAGCTCATCCAAAACGTCCGATAGAATTAGAACTCATTACCGCCCCAACAAAGCTCGGTGGAGCGCCGATGTTGCAGCTCTCGAAATTATATCTTGCAAAAAAAGTAGAGGCAGACTTGCATAATTTACCCGCTCTGCAATACGGAGTTATTTCAATTCCGGGAGACTCTGTCAGTTTTGATACTGACGTGGATATGTATGCGCTCGATCCGGATAAAGGATTTCAAAGTCTGGCTTTCAAAAAGAACAGCGCGTATGAATATGAAGTCAGCTGCAATAAAGATGAAATCGGTTTATTCCCGAATGCAGAATTTGAAGGCGGTAAGGCTCGTCGGGATGAGAAATTACTTCCCGGCGAAAAATTTGAAACATTCGGAACAACGGTCATCATTGAAAATGCCGAGGCATCGTTTGCTTCTCACGTAAGGTTACTTCTACGCGATACTTCGTCAGTGCATCTGTATTTTGACGGAAAAAATATTAAGGAACTACGATAGGCGCAGTCTTTAGCCCTGCGGGCGCATTTAGGTTATACCTTCCACGCGGGCTAAAGCCCTGTTCCTACCGAGGGAATAAATTAATATTTATAAAACCCTTGCCCGCTTTTTTTGCCGAGCATTCCGGCAGCAACCATTTTCTTTAGCATAGGTGATGGGCGGTATTTCGAATCACCAAGCCCATCATGTAAGACGTTCATGATGGCAAGGCAGACATCGAGTCCTATAAAATCTGCAAGCGCCAACGGTCCCATCGGATGCGCCATGCCGAGCTTCATGACCGTGTCAATATCTTCGGGCTTTGCAACGCCTTCCATCACACAAAAAATAGCTTCGTTGATCATAGGCATAAGAATGCGGTTTGAAACGAAACCGGGAAAATCATTTACTTCTACGGGAGTCTTGCCGAGTTTCTCCGATAATGTTTTTACTTCTGCATACACTTCATCTGTAGTTTTAATACCGCGAATGATTTCGATGAGCTTCATTACCGGAACGGGATTAAAGAAATGCATTCCAATCACGCGTTCGGCACGGCTTGTCGTTGCTGCAAGTTCTGTTACGGAAATTGAACTGGTATTTGTAGCCAGTATCACTCCATGCTTTGCGTTCGCATCAAGTGTTGCAAAAATCTTTTTCTTCAACTCATAATTTTCTGTTGCAGCTTCGACAATAAAATCGGCATGCTTTGCAGCATCTGCCATATCGATCGAAGTCGTGATGCGTTCAATAGTTGCATCGGAATCCGCTTGGCTAAGCGTTCCTTTTTTTACTTGTCTATCAAGATTACTCTTGATCGTTGCATAAGCCTTATCAAGAAATTCAATTTTAATATCAACAAGTTTTACTTCAAATCCACTTTGCGCAAAAACATGAGCAATTCCATTGCCCATTGTACCTGCACCAATAACCGTTATTTTTTGAATTGACATGATTTTTAAAGTTGACAGCTTACAGTTAACAGCTGACAGTAATAAAATCTTAATTTGAACTGTGGGCTGTTATCTGTTAGCCGTTAGCTCAATAATCATACTCGTTGCTTCACCTCCACCAATGCAGATCGAAGCAAGTCCGAATTTTTTATTATTTCTCTTTAAAGCATTTATAAGTGTGATAATAATTCTTGTTCCGCTTGAGCCGATCGGATGACCGAGCGCAATTGCGCCGCCCATAATGTTCAGTTTCTCAATTGGTATTCCAAGTTTTTTTTGTGCAGCTATCGGGACGACAGCAAATGCTTCGTTGATCTCGAAAAGATCAATTTCGGATAGTTTCATTTTCGCGCGGTCCAAAACCATTTCAATAGATGTGATAGGAGCCGTCGTGAACATCACCGGTTCATGTGCATACGTTGAATAGGCAAGAATTTTTGCGATCGGTTTTGCATTCCGGGATTTTGCATTCTCCTCGCTTGTTAATATTACTGCGGCTGCGCCGTCATTGACGGGGCTTGCATTTGCAGCAGTGATCGTACCGTTCTTATCGAAGACAGGTTTCAGTGTCGGAATTTTATCATACTTAACTTTTCGAGGCTGCTCGTCCTCGCTGATGATCACGGTTTCTTTTCCTTTTGGAACTGAGACCGGAGTAATATCTTCAATAAAATATCCTTTATCAACAGCTTCATTTGCAAGTTTATAGGAGCGAATTGCGAATTCATCCTGCTCTTCGCGGCTGATATGGACTTCGCGCGCGCAGATCTCGCCGCAATTGCCCATGTGAAAATTATTATATGGATCCCACAAGCCATCGTTGATCATGGAATCAAGAAGAACACCATTTCCCATTTTGTATCCGCCTCGGGCTTTCGGAAGAACGTATGGCGCATTGGACATGGATTCCATTCCACCCGCAACAACGATCGTACTATCGCCCGCCATAATGCTTTGTGTGCCAAGCATGACCGTCTTCATTCCTGAGCCGCAAACCTTATTCACTGTCGTACAAGGAACCGTGTTTGGTATTCCTGCGCCGATCGAAGCTTGCCGTGCCGGAGCCTGCCCCATTCCGCCGGTCAGCACACAGCCCATAAGCACTTCACTAACTTCATTTGGGCTGACACCTGAGCGTTCGAGCGCAGCTTTAATTGCAGCAGAGCCAAGCTGCGGAGCCGTTAGCTCGGCAAGTCCGCCCATAAACACACCGACAGGAGTTCTGGCACCGGATAGAATAACCGCTTTAGTCATTAAATATTTTTTTAAATTTATTAGAGCGATGTAAACAAATACCGAGGAATTTTCATCCCGCAACGAATAGAATAGTAAGTAAGGTTTTTCGAATTACATGTCATTCCGAAGGAGCCGAAATTCGCAAAGCGAATGAGCGACTGAGGAATCCCCTGAGGAGCACCCGACTGCTTCATATAATTCTTCAGGGGATTCCTTACATCGTTTTTTGCTCTTCGAGCAAAAAATCGGAGCCCGCACTGAGCAAAGCGAATGTGTTCGGAATGAAATATACTATTAAAATCCGAACGGAGCATTACCTTGTATCTTTTGTTAGAAGTCTTACAACTCCCCAAGATGCAATTAATTTATACATACCACAATGTCAACCAATATCGAAACCAACGAGAAGAAAAGTCTTGGAACAGAAAATAGCTCCGGAAGTCCGACGAGTAAATCAAGCGGCTTTGCACAGGCTTTAGAGAACGATCCTTCGATTCCAAAAACGGAAGATGGAAGAACGAGCAATCCTTTTGCTGCCGATAATCCCGATGCCAGCACCACACCCACCGGAGCACCTGAAGCCGAAGGCGAGGGAACAGGAAGTCCGCATATCAGCGAAAATCCGGATAAGCAGTAAAAGACGCATTACGTTCTAATGTTTTGTCATTCTGAGCGATAGCGAAGAATCCCGTGAAGTATTGTAGAATGTTACTTTCTATATAACCTCACGGGATTCTTCACTTCGTTCTTCACGCTTCGCTCGGAAGAACTACGTTCAGAATTACATTGGAATTGAATTACCGCAACACTTCAAATTTCTCCGTCAATATATTTCCGCCAACTTTTAGTCTTGCATAATAAATTCCGTTCTGCAAATTGCCGATAGGGGTTGGATAATTCCTTATTTTTGAAGATCATAATACATATATGAAAATATGATCAAACGTATTGTCACAATTTCTAATCCTGCTTATCTCAGCATGAAGAACGAACAGCTTATTCTTCGACGAGGCGATGG
>JANYLL010000364.1 GCA_025357895.1 Ignavibacteriota bacterium | reverse complement strand
GAAGTGTTGAGTTCATAACAAAATCCTCCACGTTTTCTTACAATTATTTTATTTAAAAATCCTTGTTCGTTGCAGATAATTTTTATGCGCGAATGAATATCATGAGTTTCGAACGGTACACTCATCAAATGGGCAAGTTGAAGTGCTACAAGCCCGGAGTGATCTGCTTTTGGACGTTCAGTAAGTCCGATCCGTCCGAGATAATCTTCGACTAGTATCACTTTTTCCTTTTTACTGAGGGAGTATTCGTCGTATACTTCACGCTCATCGCGTTCTTACCCGCGTAGTGCGATGCGCCTGCAAGTTCTTCCTCTATTCGAAGAAGCTGATTATATTTTGCAATACGGTCAGTGCGCGAAAGTGATCCTGTCTTGATCTGCCCGGCATTTGTAGCTACTGCAATATCGGCAATGGTTGCATCTTCGGTTTCACCTGAGCGATGACTGATGATCGTTGAATATCCTGCGCGCTGAGCCAGTGCAATCGTATCGAACGTTTCTGTCAGCGTTCCGATCTGGTTTACTTTAACAAGAATCGAATTTGCTACTCCTTCATCAATTCCTTTTTGCAGATATTTTACGTTTGTTACAAAAAGATCATCGCCGACTAGCTGGACTTTTTCTCCGATCGCACCGGTCAACATTTTCCAACCTTCCCAATCATTTTCTGCCATACCGTCTTCAATTGAAGCAATCGGATATTGTCGTGTCAGATCTTCGAAGTTTTTTACCATCTGTTCGCGTGTCAGCGTTTTCTTTGTGGATTTATACAACTCATATTTTCCGTTGCGCCACATCTCACTTGCTGCGCAATCAAGTCCGAGCAGAATATCTTCACCCGCTTTATATCCGGATTGTGATATAGCTTCTAAAATATACCCGAGAGTTTGGTCAACGGAACTCAGATTTGGGGCGAAGCCGCCCTCATCGCCGACATTGGTATTGAGTCCTTGTTTTTTTAATACGGATTTAAGCGCATGAAAAACTTCTGTACCCATGCGCAATGCTTCTGCGAAATTCTTCGCTTTTGCGGGAAGGATCATGAATTCCTGGAAGTCAAGAGCATTATCTGCATGTACACCGCCATTAATGATATTCATCATCGGCATTGGCATGACGTTCGTATTCGTGCCGCCAAGATAACGGTAAAGATCCATGCCATGCGAATCGGCAGCGGCTTTTGCAACAGCCATGGAGACTGCAAGAATCGCATTGGCTCCGAGTTTCGATTTATTTTTTGTTCCGTCGAGTGAGATCATCATCTCGTCGATCATTCTCTGCTCTGTTGCCGGAATGCCTCGCAGGTTTTCGGCTATAGTTGTATTGACATTGTGCACTGCTTTGCGGACGCCTTTTCCGCCGTAACGCTTTTTATCGCCATCGCGAAGTTCGACTGCCTCATGTTCGCCGGTGGATGCGCCGCTGGGAACAGAAGCTCTTCCGAAAGATCCGTCTTCAAGAATGCAATCTGCTTCAACTGTTGGGTTGCCGCGTGAATCAAGAATCTCACGCGCGAATAGATCAAGAATAAGTGACATGGATATGTATGGTAAAATGGAAATTTACGGAGAATTGGGAAATTTGTTTTGGGTATGAGAAAAAGACCTATTCGTACCCGGTTATCACCGAACGCCTGACTGGTAAATCGTGTTGGCTTTACGTCAGGTCATGTTCACCGTTCTCTTCTTACTTATGATCGCTATGAAAATTATAGCCTGCATTTTTTTCCTTCTCATATCATCGGTCCATGTTTTAGCTCAATGGGTGCAAACATCCGGACCTTCCGGCGGCGGAGTAAGTGATTTCGCTTTCGTAAATGGAAAACTATTGGCTGCAACGTTCGATCTTGGGAACGGCGTTTATGCCTCGACCGATAGCGGCACAACGTGGCATGAATCCGGTTTGCAAAATATCATGCTTACTCATATCGCAGCTTTTAACAGCACCGTCATTACTGCCACAACTCATAATTCTTATAATGAAACCGATGAGATCTATCGTTCGAGCGATGGAGGTGATTCATGGCAGAGCGTTTTGTCAGTTCCTAATATTAACGGAGTAAGAAGCCTTTGTCATTTTAAGAATCTATGGTTCTTTACCGCGCAAGGTCAAAATGGCGGTTTATTTATTTCTTCGGACGATGGGATGAGTTGGGTCCATACTGTACCGGCAAGTTTTAATTTTACTCATCCTATACCTCTTGTGAGCACCGATTCATATCTTATCGCAGGAACTGATCATGATGGTGTTCCAGCTATTTTCCGATCACCCAATGGAACACAATGGGAGCAATTGAAGAATGGACCCGATTCCGTGCTTCATTCACAAATGCATTGCGGAGTTTTTTCAGGAAATGTTATCTGGCTTGGTTTAACGGGTGGTGTGATGTACTCCGCTGATGGTGGGAATTCCTGGACATTTCCCAGAAATGCAAATCTCACACATTCCCAAGATGAGTATTTTGCATCCATTGCTGTATCAGGAAATCATCTCATCGCAGTTTCATCATTAAATATTGTTTATTATTCCTGGGACGGCGGAGGTCATTGGACGAAAGCGTCCTACATTGGATTGCCCGCCAATGCCTCCTATTTCTTTTCGCTTTATTTATTGAATAATATTTATTTCCTTGGCTCTTCTTCAGGAATACTCAAATCCCAAAATGACTTCCTGAACTGGCACTATAGCACTGATGGACTTCGCGCAGTTTCCGTTTCGCAGCTAGGTGCAAACAATGGAAGAATATTTGCTGCAACCGAAAGAGGAGTCTCTGTTTCTTCCGATGTAGGTACGGTCTGGCGCGATCCTCAGACTTTGGAGGATCTCAATGATGTGCCGATCTCCGGTTTTGTGAACGGACATTTTATATTCTATGCATTCGGATCAGGGATATACTCATGGAACGGTCCCGGATCTTTCTGGACTATGATAGATAGTACGACGATTACCGCTCTTGCAGAAGGGGCATCTGAAAGACTTTTTGCTTCGCGCGAAAGCAATGACCCTATTGCAGGAACCGGAGGAATATTTTTCTCAGATAACGGCGGAGCGAAATGGGATTCACTCTTATTATTTACCAATACCTTCGATACGGAATTTTATTTTCTTCCGCAATGCATAAGTACGCATGGTTCGACTGTAATTGCAGTTCAGCGTGCAATTGCATTCCAGACCTTTACAAGTTCTTACTTCATCTATCGTTCGAGCGATAACGGCACTTCATGGCAGAACACAAAGGTTATGAACTCACCTTCATTTGTCAATAATTTTGATGGAATTTTTTATTTGGGAACATTGGATAGTGGATTATTTCAGTCCAATGATGATGGTATAACCTGGTCTCCGAAAGGTTTTAACACGAAGTCCGGTGTTACTTCATTCCTGAAAATAACCGACTGGCTTTTTGCTACTGTTGCAGGGAATGGTAATATTGCCGACGGTATCTACAAGATGGGTAATGACGGAGCTGGATGGAGATTTGCAAACGGCGGAACGACGAATATCATGGGACCGCTTGCAACGGACGGAACATTCCTTTATTCCGGCGGACCGAGCGTCTGGAAACGCCGCTTAAGCGAACTTGGCGTGAACAGTGTGCAAAACACTCCCTCTCAAAACACAATGCTTGAATCGTATCCTAATCCTGCAGGTGATATTCTTCATTTGCGAGTAAATTCTTCCGATCTAATTCATGGATCACTTATCATTACCGATGAGAAGGGAAGTACAGCCTTAAATCAACAAATAACAATGAATGCCAATGACGGAGAAGTTACATTCTCGTTAACAAGTTTTGTCCCAGGAGCATACTACGTAAAACTCGTAGATAAATCCGGATATGAGATCGGCTGTTCGCGGTTTGTGGTGATCCGGAAATAAATCTGAGATATGACCTCCAAAAATTACGGAAAACTTATTATCAGAACTTTCCGTTTGTATATTTGCATAAAAGCATACTGCAAGCCGGAGGGTTACGTTGCGGATCCGATACCCCTTTTAAAATGATGGATACCGCTTCTCCGAGCTGCATAAAAAACGTTCTTGGTAAAACGAAACATACACCGCTCTCACAAACGGGAATTCGGTTCAAAGACAAAACTAAAGAATCCGCTTCGGAGCAATTACAGTAGGTTAGCGTTCGCAGGACTTCACATTTAATAAGTGCATGGGAACATGCTAAAGCGATGGATCGTATTTCCATCCGAATAAACTGGCGGACTTAGAGTCTGCATTATTTTCATAATTATTTTATTAGGATAGGCGGAGAAGATCCGCATGATTACAATTCTTGTTTTTTTTCTTTCATTAAACTCATAACAATATGATAACCATCATTGGCGGCGGTTTCTCAGGACTTGCAGCCGCATATTTTCTCCATCGTGCTGATAAAGATGTTACTGTGCTCGAATGGTCCCGCGGACTTGGCGGAAGAGCTACAACTCATAACCTCGGCTACAGGACGATAGATGTCGGCGAGCAGAAATTTGATTTTTCCAAAACAACGAACAAACTCGAAAAAGAGGCGTCCGAACTCCTGCGCTTGATCGCCGCTGAGCGCGGAGCGTTGGAACTTCTGAAACCCTATCCTGGAAATGTCCTTCAGTTTGATGGACGCTCGATCGCTTCAGCGAAAAAAAATGACGCACCGGAATGGTTTTACCTTGAAGCAGGCATGAAGGCTTTTGCCGAAGCATTAGCACATGAAATTCCGACGCGTACTCATACACGCATCAGCGAATTCATTCCTGGAGATAAAAATATCACCATGAAAAATCAGCGAGGCGAAAAGATCGAATCGAATACGATCGTATTAGCCGTTCCGGCACCGGAGGCGCTAACACTTTTACAAGCTCATGCTGAAGGAACACGCACGATAAAGAAATTATGTGAGAAACTCGCAGAAGTCGAGTATGAACCGATGGTCGGGGCAATTTTCGGAATTTCGCGGTTGAAAATGAAGCAATCATTCTCTACGCTCTTCACTGATGATCCGACTGCTCCTCTTCATTTGTTATCGCGTGAACAAAAGAAACGCAAACTCGGCGTTCGCAAAGGGGAGAATGCTTTTGTGATGCAGCTTGGTTCGGAGATCAGTCGCGAATATATTAATAAAGGCGACAGCGAGACCTTTGCTATGATCGAGCGTGTCTTTGAAGAAGCAATGGACACCGCGCTTCCGGATATGAGTTACAGCGAAATTCAACGCTGGCGCCATGGAATGCTTAAGAGCAGCCCGTTTAAAACACAGGAAGTGCAGAAGGTGAAACTTGGCGCTACGGTGTATGTGGCAAATGATTATGTTGCAGGCCAGACCTCAATTGCCTCGGCAATTCTGGCAGGAAAACTTGTTGCAGACGAAATTTTAGGAATTGATTCAGCAACGCTTATATCATCTCCAAAACGTGCACAAGCGCTGATGTCGGATGAACATTGGAAAGCGATAGTGCCTCCTGCTAAGGACCCTCAGAAGCCGAAACAGCAGCGTAAGCAGCGCGATTCGAAAACCCAGCAGGCTCGTCGTAAGAAACTTAAGAACCAAAAGCGCATGGCAAAGCGCATGGCGAAATTCGGACCAAGACCAGCATACGGAGCGCCGCGTCAGGGTGGCTTCCGTCCGGGCGGCGGCGGAGGATTCCGGGACAGGAATCAAGGTGAAAGATCAGGAGGATTTGGAAGACAGCAGCAGGGCGGTTATGATAATCGTAGACCATACGAAGATCGTAGAGGCGGTGGTGGCGGTTATGCCCCGCGTCCACAAGGCAATTGGAGAGGTCCGCAGGAAGGTGGAGCGGGAGGGGGAATGCGCCCGCGCCGTACCGTCAATGTTTATCAAACAGGACCTCAACAGCGCAATCCGGGAGGATTTACTCCGAGACCCCGTGGCGATCAGAATTTTGACCAGCCTCGTTTTAACAGACCAAATCCTGCAGGACCGGGTCGTGGTGGATATGACCGTCCGACGCAAGGCGGCGGCGGTGGATATCGTGATCGTAACCAAGGCGGCAGTGGCGGCGGTTACCGTCCGAGTGGTGGTTATGCAGATCGTAATCAGGGCGGCGGCGGCGGTGGATACCGTGACCGCAACCAAGGCGGTGGTGGCAGCGGCTATCGTCCGGCAGGCGGTGGCGGTCAAAGCGGCGGTGGATACCGTGACCGTAATCAAGGTGGCGGTTATGGCGGCGGCGGCGGATACCGTGACCGTAATCAAGGTGGCGGTTATAGCGGCGGACAAGGCGGCGGCGGCGGTTATCGCGACCGTAATCAGGGCAGCGGTGGAGGTTATCAGCCAGGCGGTGCTCCAAGGCGTCCGGGCGGGTTCGACCCAAATAGAGGGCGCCCGTCAAATCCCGATGAGAATCGCGGCAACCGGATGCCTGATGATGAATCATAGAATATAAAAGCAGGCATTACAACCTGCTTTCCTTAAAGCGCGGGCAATATGCCCGCGCTACTTTAAGAAAGTAACCAACAAAAAGAGGGCTTGCCGGCGAACCGACAAGCCCTTTCTGTTTTATGAGAAAAGGATTATTTAACGGACTTTCTTCTTATGACGATTCTTCCGAAGTTGTTTCTTCCGCTTGTGAGTTGCCATTTTATGGCGCTTACGTTTCTTTCCGCTTGGCATGTATGAATAAAAGTTTTAATTCTTAGCGCAGAGATAACAATGATTAGTGAAGAGAGTTTCCGAAAAATGTTACGGAGATGCCTTTATTTAATTTATCATCCCGAGCGAAGCACATTCAATTGCCGAAATAAACTTCGCGCAATAAAGAATCCGAGGGACAGATCCTATAATATGATCTTTCCCGCAGTAAACTCACTGTGCCGGCTAATGGACAGATTAATAATTTTTTTTAAAATTCTCTGCTTTTAGGGTCATTAACAAAATATCTTTGTATTTTTGCAGAGTGTTACAGAGTTTATCTTTCACTTATTAAAAATGATTATGCAAATCAAACATCTCATTCTATCAATTATTATTGCTGCTCTATTTGTTTTTGTACCGCTAACAAGCTCAGCGCAATTTGTTAACGGAAAAATTTATCTTGGACCTCATATCGCTTTCAGTTCGTATGGAGGCAGTGTTTCTCTTGGTGCCAACCTAGAGTTACCAATAACAAGTCCCGGCTCTGCCGGTCCGGGAAGAATAGCGATTGCCGGAAGAGGCGATGTTTCATTTGGCTATTTCGGAGGTAACGTCATTCTCTTTTCATTATTGGGAAATTACCATTACTCTGTTGCAGAGGATAAACTTGATCTCTTTGCAGGAATAGGGCTAACCTTTTTTAGCTTCTCCTACGCGGGATACACTGGTGGCTCTTCGATCTATCCAGCGATTGCTCTTGGAATGAGATATTTTATTAGTCAGAACACGGCATTACGGGCACAGTTAGGCTTACTCAACTATCCGTATTTTACATTCGGAATTGATTTTGGATTGTAAGAGCAATTAGGTTATTTTATAAAAACTTGAGGACAACTCCTCAAGTTTTTTTTATTTCCGAAACGTATTTTTCTTTAGAATCTAAAGCTGAACGACAGAAAAAATTGATTCTGCACAACAGTGTCGGTCGGGATACTTGCCGAAATCACATTCCCCGTTGCAACGCTATAATCATTGTAGAGTAAATGGTCTGTCGTGAAGTTCGTTCTGAGATAGGTTATTTCAACGATCGCTGATTTACTCATCAATATCCCGATTCCTCCGCTGATATTTTGCGTATTATAATTCGAGGGGTCGCCTTTATACGGCGAAGGATTCATACCAAATCCACCGCGCAAAATAAGTCCGATAGGCTTAAAAACATATTCGGCGCCAAGTTTCCAATTCAAGACAGCTCTGAGATTGAGCTTTGCTGCATCATTGAGATCGTTTAGATCTGCAGCGGCATCGCTGAATCGCACCTGTGATTGATCGCTAAAATCTGCAGCACCTGATAATGTCAACCCGGAAAGATTAAAGGACAAACCGGCAGCAAGTTTTACCGGAGTGGTTACAGTATAACTGTTTGTAAGAATAGGATTAAGACTTCCTACATTATTATTCGTTAAATCGTCAGTAGAACTATGTGATGGTCCCTTCCTGAACGCTGAACTTCCTGTGCGCTGAAATTCATCATCAATAGAATAGATCTCCGGAGATTCAACGGTAAGACCGAATTGCAGATGTTCGGTTATGTTTGCAAGAAATCCGAGTTTAAGGCTGAATCCTGCCTGTGATTGATGACGTGTATCAATGATCTGTGCACTTTGAAAATTATCCGGCGGCAGTGAGTCCTGCGGTTTTGTAAAAATATTATTTACGTCCTTCTCGTTATACACCCTGCGATAATTATAATTCCCGAGAAAGAAGTTTAAGGTTGCGCCTAAGGCAAAATTTTCGGCTATATCAATTCCTCCTCCGAGTCGGAATGCATTCATTCCTCCTTCAACTGTAACAGTGCCGGATTGGAGCAATCCGCCGTTTCCAAAAGGAGTTCTCAAATTCGGATGTGCCGAATCAACATCATGGGTCAGAAAAAGGGACCATGCAAGATTATTATCGAAAAGATAATTTTGGTAATCTTGAGTAGATAAACCTAAATTATTACCTTGATCATTTACAAACCCCTTGGTATCGAGAAACGAAGAATTTGTATTTACGGCACTAAAGGAATACGTAGAATGGTAATCCCGTACTCTATCATAACTAATACCAAAAGCAAGATGTCCGCGGCTTGTCTCGATCGGGGTGATATATCCAAGAGAACCCAGATCAAAATTGGTAAGAGATTGATCTGTCGATGTTCCTAAATACGACGCTGTCGAATGATGTGCTTTAAACAAACCCGATAAAGTAAATTCGGTAAAGGTTACCAAGGTCAATGCCGCAGGATTCCAGTCGAGTGAACTGAAATCATTAGCATCTGCAACTGCTGCACCTCCCATTGCAATAGCTCTTGCTCCTGTTCCGATCGGCTCTGAGCCAAGACGAATTCCGTCTGTAAGTGATTGTGATCGTGCGATGCCGGTAAAAATTAGTATTGATGCAAAAATATATATCGTGCGTTTACACATGCTGTTACTTCTCTAAAATTGATTTTATCTTTTCAGGGTAGGATGGAGATGACGAAAACGAAAAATCCTATTTGCCGCGTCCGCTGCCGGAATGAGATGACCCGCTGTTTCCGGAACGTGACCCATTCCCTGAACTGCCGCGTGAAATTCCGCTACTGCCGCCACGGGAAGCAGTATTACTGCTTCCTCGATAACCACCGCCATTTGAATACGAACCGTAACTTCCTCTCCGCGATGCATTGCCATATCCTTGATTTGGCGAACGCATTGTCTGGCGCTGACCATTCTGTGACATCCGGCCGCTTTGCTGGTTTAGTCTCGGATTATTTCTCGGCGCGTACATCATGCTCTGAGAACGACCGCCACTTTTTGTTTGTGCCGGAGCAGAATGTTCTTGAGTTGGGGCAGAAGAACGTTCTTGAGTTTGGGTTGAGCGTTCCTGCGGTGGCACACTGTGTTGTGCAGGAGTTTCAGTCGCACTTGCCGGAGTCTCGTTCGCCCTCTGAGGAACAGAGTTTCCATTTGAACGTGTGTTTGCTCCATTTGAACTTTGCGTGTTCTGAGTTGAGCCTGCATTTGTTGATGCAGTATTGCCTGGTGATTGTAGAGGAACCGATGACCTTCCTGTTTGAACTGTATTTTCAGTTGCTGAAGAACCAGCGCTTCCGGCTTGCATACTTCTGCCTGAGTTTACAGCATTTCCTGATTGCATCGGCTGAGCCGAACGCGAATTTTGAGACGCTATATTTCCAACGGCTGATCTTCCCGTAGTCCCATTTCCTGATCCGCTTCCGGGCATTGTACTTCCTCTGCCGCGATTTTCACCGCTGGTAATTCTTCCGGTTCTTACATTATTACTCCCGGCATAGCGACGACCATTATATCCTGAATTGAATCCATCGTAATCTTCCCCATAAAAATTGTGGTATCCTCCGTAAAAGCCATAGAATGGATGGCCACAAAAGGGATGATAGAATGGATCATAATATCCGTAATACGGGGAGACACATCCATAAGAATAAAATCCGGGCTGATAGTACCAATCCCAATATGGATCATAATACGAAGGATACCATCCCGGATACCAGGTAGAGTATCCCCACGGATGGTAATAGCCGTGTCCGAAGGAAAGAATGATAGCCGGTGCCGGAGAGTAATTCCAGGCCGGTGCAGCATCGTAATAACCATTATAATAATTATCGCCGTACGAATATCCTTCGTCATCACGACCACGTTGGTCTTCGTTCAGATCACTTAGCTCGTTCTGCGCATAACCAACTGATGAATCCTCCCGATCGGGGACGACAACAACTTTTTCTCTTTCGTGTCTGCCGGTGTAACCCCAATAATCACCTGAGGATTTAACTTGTGTGTAGCAGCCTGTTCCGAAGACAGCTGCGATTAATAAAATATAAAATTGTTTCATAAGCATGTCGAAATAAAGAATCAATAATTTATTCTAATTCATTTACTGACAATTATACTAACGTAAGGTTATACAAAAAGATACGCATTATTGCCCTGAAATTTCATTAATTCTTCTTCATAAAACTGTGTAGTGGACAAGGAGTTCATGCTTGAATAATATTGTTCTTTAATAAATCGATAATATTTGCAAAAATTTGACACCTACACTTGAACGGCTTTTTGGAAAGCAGCGCATCTGGTTACATCTTTCACTTTTTATCTTAACTCTTTATACGACTACTCTTGCAGGCGTTGCCTGGAGCGGGCATGATCCCTTCGAGCTTTCGAACTTTGGTTTCGGATTAGAGTATTCTCTGCTCCTTCTGCTTTTTCTCTCCGCACATGAATTCGGTCATTTTATCGCCGCACGCATACACGGCGTGGATGTTACTCTTCCTTACTATATTCCTTTTCCAGGTACTATGTTAGGCATGATGCCGAATTTCGGTACTTTTGGCGCAGTGATTCGCACCCGTCAGCGCATTCCAAGCCGCTCAATTATTTTTGATATTGGTGTTGCAGGTCCTATAGCAGGATTTATCGTTTGTATCATTACCCTCGGAGTCGGTTTTGCTACGCTGCCGGGTATTGAATATTTACAAGCCATTCATCCTGACTATCCACTTGTTCATCCTGCAATAGGAGGAGAGCTCACTTTTGGAAGGACGATCCTTTATTCGCTCATGGAAAAAGTTTTTGCGAATCATAACGGGTACATTCCTCCAATGTCTGAAATGTATCATTATCCTATGCTTTGTGTCGGATGGTTCGGGTTATTTGTGACAGCATTGAATCTTTTACCTGTGGGACAGCTTGATGGCGGACATCTAATGTATGGGCTATTCCCGAAATCTATTCATCGCATTATTGGTATCTTTACCGTAGCCATTCTTGCAGTACTTTCTATCCCTGAACTGGTCATTGGGTTAGCCGGTGATTCACTTCCCAGGTCATTCGAATGGCTTAATAGTATTGCGATCCCGGGAGGATCGTCATGGATATTCTGGGTGGTGATGATCGTCTTCGTTATCAAATTCCGTCACCCTGCAGCAATTGATGAATCACCAATAAATATGAAGCGAATAGTGATCGGTGCACTGACTATTCTTATATTTGTACTTTCATTTACACCATCTCCGATTGTTTTGGAATAAAGTAAAATCGAACGCGCCCGAAATTATTCTTCTTGGCGCCACTGCATTCTTGCAGTTTTTTCGACTTGGCATAGGAGAAATTATTTCCTGGGACGAATCACTCTATCTCATCAGAGCGGAAGCATGTGTAAAATTCGGTGCATGGTTTGATCAGACGCAATATGCCATTGGCGGATTATATTCTTCAACACATCCTCCGTTAGTTATTTGGCTCATGGCGTTCACCCGAATGATCTTCGGTAACGGAGTCTTTGCTTCCAGACTGATATCGGCTTGTGCAGGTGTAATTACTCTCTTTTTCTTCTATAAACTTGCAGGCAGATTCTTCTCCAGATGGACACGCCTTTTTGCAACAGTTTCCCTTGGAACGGCACAAGCCGATATCAGTCTGGAAGCAAAGACTCCGTTACCGAAGATCATTCGGGTGAACGCCATGAGCCAAATAACTAACGGAGGATGTGTTGAAGAATATAATCCGCCAATGGCATA
>JANYLL010000348.1 GCA_025357895.1 Ignavibacteriota bacterium | reverse complement strand
CTCAGAAGAACTTCCTGCCGGAACATATACCCGTGGCTGGAATGCATCTGCATTCCCACCGGGAGAATATTTCTATAGATTGCAAGCTGGTGTGTACAGCGAGACGAAGAAATTGATGTTGGTCAAATAACTTTATTTCTTTTCTTCTTCAATACCACTTGGAGGTGCAAGCGGATATTCCGCCTGCACTTCGCCGCATAGTAGCAAGTCTGAACTATTGTTTAATGAACTTTAGAGTATTGGATAATTTTTGACCTGTAGTTCTGAGAAAATATTCTCCTGTCGGTAAACTGGAAATGTCATATGTTCCATCGGAAGAGGGAAATACATGCATACGTTCATTACCCAAAACATCATAAACTCTTACATTCGAAGAGATGCCCGGTAAACGAAACGAAGTTTGAACCGGATTCGGATAGGCTGCTATAACGGTAGGAGTTTCCTTTGCTCCAACTGCTGCTGTTGCAACTGGATCAAACGTCCACCAATCATTAAAAAAATTTGAGCCAAAATCCCAGCCGCCGCCGACGTATGCTTTTCCATTAACAGCCGTTGCCTATCTATTTCTGTCATTCACCGCTTCCGGCGTAGGGCATTTAGGAAAATAATTTTAAGATCTTTTTTAGTCCTGAAGGGACGACATACCGGCAGCCCTGGGTAAAAAAAATATAAAATATCCCGGAGTCCCGAAAGGACGGCATTATTTCTTCGTATATTACACCTCTAATTATAGGCACCAACCAACAAACCCCTCTCCTGGTACTCCGCGAGAGGGGCAGGGGTGAGGGCGGGGCTGGCAGTACATGAACAAACTCTACTTCGGCGATAATCTCCATATCCTTCGCGATCACATTCCTTCGGAATCAGTTGATCTGGTCTATCTCGATCCGCCGTTTAACTCAAAGCGCGATTATAATCTGCTCTTTAAGACGCCGAAGGGACATTCATCCGATGCGCAGATAACGGCATTCGAGGATTCATGGCATTGGGGCGAGCAGGCAGAAGCGGAATTCAAAGACCTGCTGCATCAATCCAATACCGATGTTGCCGAAATGATACGCGCACTCCGCGGTTTCCTCGGAGAAAATGATATGATGGCATATCTTACAATGATGGCGAACCGCCTTCTCGAACTTCATAGAGTTCTCAAACCAACGGGCTCGCTGTATTTGCATTGCGATCCGACGGCAAGTCATTATTTGAAAATTGTAATGGACGGTGTTTTTGGAAAAGAATTTTTCAAAAATGAAATTATATGGAAAAGAACAGGCGCTCATAACGATTCAAAAACGCTTGGCAATTCCCACGATATTATTCTATTATACACAAAGACAACTAACTTTATTTGGAATAAAGCCTACGAACCCTATAATCAAGAATACATCGATAGTCATTATCGAATGAAAGATGACAAAGGTAGGATATTTAGAACGGACAACTTGACAGCTATGGGTCTCACTGGTGGCGGTTATACTTATGAATGGAATGGGGTAACAAAACTTTGGAGATTACCCAAAGAAAGGATGCAAGAGTTATTTGATAAAGGCAGAGTAAGGTATACAAGAACTGGAACCGCTGAATACATCAGATACCTAGATGAAATGCCCGGGTTGCCCTTGCAAGATACTTGGACTGACATACCGCCAATAAATTCACAAGCTGCCGAACGTCTCGGTTACCCAACTCAAAAACCGCTTGCACTTTTAGAGCGGATTATTTCTGCATCGAGCAGTGAAGGCGATGTGGTGCTCGATCCATTTTGCGGCTGTGGAACGGCAGTTCATGCAGCGCAGAAATTGAAACGCAATTGGATCGGCATTGATATTACGCATCTTGCCATCGGACTCATCGAAAAAAGATTACGCGATGCATTCGGCATTGATGTGAAGGTCGAAGGTACGCCCGAAGATCTGGACGGAGCGCGCAACTTAGCCCTGCGCGATAAATACCAGTTTCAGTGGTGGGCATGTTCACTTGTCGGAGCGCAGGCATATCAGGGCAAAAAGAAAGGAGCCGATGGCGGCATTGACGGGCTTATCTATTTTCAGGATACGGCAGATGAATCAAAGAAGATCATCGTCTCAGTCAAAGGCGGCGAGAATGTATCCGATACGATGGTCAAAGATCTGATTGCAACCGTCGAGCACGAAAAAGCCGCGATCGGATTATTCGTAACGCTTACCGAGCCGACAAAACCAATGCGGACGCGAGCCATCAGCTCCGGCTTTTACGAATCCCCACTCGGAACAAGCTATCCGAAAATTCAGATATTAACCATCGAAAGTCTATTAAATAAATCCGTTCACCCCGATTTCCCCGACCTAACAATGGGGACAGCAACGTTCAAGAAGGCGCAGAGGGAAAAGAAGATGAGCGGACAGGAGGGGATGTTTTGAGAATAACACCATAAAATGAGAGGAGAGACAATGGAGAGATAGAGAGAGATGGGATACCGCATGGGGCGGACGTAAATATTTTATTTTGCAGAAGAGAGATTTCGGGAACTCGACGTACCGATGTTATTGTTTTCTGTTAGATTTTATACTACTTTTCAGATGAAATTAAAATTATATAGCGCCAAAGAAATTTCGACTTCACGACCTAAAGCGACTGTACATAAGTCGGGGAAGCTCGGATATAATCGGGATGCAATAAAGGATCTTCAGCTCAAACAAGGAATGGGCATTTTACTTTTTGGTGATGAAGAGCACCCAAGCCCATTATGTTTATTTATGAAAATCGTAACTGATACCAATCCTGATTCCTTTAAATTAGTCAAAGGTGGGCAGTATTATTACGCATCAACGAAAGCATTCATGGAC
>JANYLL010000328.1 GCA_025357895.1 Ignavibacteriota bacterium | reverse complement strand
CAAATATATTAAATCCGCTTAAACCACACAGATTATTGGTTGGTTCACGGTAGTATCGCTTTTCATACTTCGGACGGAAAGCATTTTGATGATAACCGCAAAGGTGCAGTGAATGCCTGTTGGGGAACATCAAGTCAGGATATGTTCTTTGTCGGTAATGGCGGAAGTATATTCCATTACGACGGTACAAAATTTACCCAAATGGCTTCGGGGACGACGAAGGATTTACATTCTGTTTGGGGAACAGGAAGTAATAATGTCTGGGCATGTGGTGCAAATACTTCAACCGGAGAAACAACTATTTTACATTTCGATGGAAATAGTTGGCAAGAAGATATTTTAGCAACCTCAAACTCTGCACTACATTCAGGTTTATTTGCAACATGGGCAACTGACAGTGCAGGCTATCCGTTTATAGTGACATCAGGATCGAATATATATCGTAAGACAGGAAGTGGTTCGTGGAGAAATGATACAACACTTGTACCAAATAACTTAGGCGGAAATAATTTTGTAGGACTTTATTTATTATCGGGCAATACCTCTACTGATTTTATGGCTTGCGGCGGTTGGGGTTGGGTAGGACATTGGAATGGAAAGACATGGAAGCGGTATGACGAACTATATAATTACGGTAATCCGAGTTTTATTTCTGATGCTTTATCGGTCAAGGGAAATACAGCTTGTGTGGTTGGAGAAAAAAGCGGGCAAAGTTGGGTAGCAATAGGAACGCGAAAGCAGTGAAGAAAATAACGCCTTTCATATTTATAGGATTTCTTCTTGCAGGAAGTATTTTTACCTCCTGCAAGAAGCATATTGTTGAACCTCCGACATGTGATACATGTCAAACCGATACATCTCATCATCCCTGTGATACCTGCAACATTAACAAAGACTCACTGAGCCATGCTTTCACATGGAAGGAATTTACAATTCCTTCTGAGACAAATCTCACTGGCGTCTGGGTTTTTGGTGCTAATGATATGATTATTGTTGCGGGGAGTCTGTGGCATTTCGATGGAACAACATTCACTGATCTGCTCCCTATCCGTAATGGCTCTAACACTCCAATGGATGGCGGTTTAAGCGGATTTACCATTTTTGCTTTAAGCCACACAGATTATTGGTTGGTTCACGGTAGTATCGCTTTTCATACTTCGGACGGAAAGCATTTTGATGATAACCGCAAAGGTGCAGTGAATGCTTGTTGGGGAACATCGAGCAATGATATGTTCTTTGTCGGTAATGGCGGAAGTATATTTCATTATGACGGAACAAAATTTACACAAATGACTTCGGGGACAACGAAAGACATTGGACAAATTTGGGGGACTTCCGATAATAATATTTGGGCAAGTGGTTGGAATCAAACGATTGCCGAATCTGTGCTCTTACATTATGATGGTACCGCTTGGTCTGTGCAAGATCTGAGCAAATTAGGCGACATAGGTGTAGGGAAAGATGGTCTGATTGGCGTATGGACATGTGACAGTGCAAACCATCACATTACAGTTGCTTCTGGATCATTTATATATAGGACATCAGATAATGGGTTATGGCGAAAAGACACATTAAAAAACAGTCTTGGCGGTGGTGCTTACGTTGGGCTAAATCAAATAAGGGGTAATAATTCTTCAGATTTTATGGTACAAGGAGGTGCAGGTTTCTTGTCACATTGGAATGGGAAGACATGGTACTTTTATAAAAATTTATTTGACTGGAGCAACCCTAACTATGATATTGGTGCTTTTTCATTTAATGGAAATACTGCTTGCATGGTAGGTTATAAAAACGGTTCTGGTTATGTAGCAATCGGAACTCGAAAGCAGTGAAGAAAATACTACATTTGTACAGTAGATATTCATAGCGAAATGAATTTTGTCCTACTCCCGGAACTCCCTTATAGGTGCCCATTTGTTTTGGTAAATGTGAAGAAAGTTTTTTTATGACGAATGGCGATTGAAATGTATATTGAAAGTACTTTTTTATTTCCTCATTAGCACGAAATTCAACACCTCGTATCCGTGTTGTATGTGGCTCATATTCTTAGCTTTAATCTTATTAGTGCATTCCCTATGAAATATTTCTTTAAATCACTTGCATTTGCTGCGATCTTTGTTGTGTCATTTCAATTACTTGGCTGTGGCGGTGCTGACTTGCAGAGCGCAAAACTTTATCGCATCCAGCATAATTGGGATAAGGCAAACCTCATGCTTGAGCAAGCTCTTAAGAGCGATCCGACCAATGACGAGGCATGGGCGCTTTATGTCGAAAATCTCTATAGCTTAAAACGGTATGAGAGGATCGCTGAAGTGATTGATACAGCCCGTACCTATGCATTCAAGAATCGTGCACAGGTCGAAGCGGTCCGGCATAATACCTGGATCGAATTATATAATGGAGGATTGGGTGCATATCAGCAGAATCCCGATAGCAAAGAGCAGCAGCGTGCGGCGATCGGTTTACTTGAATCGGCGATGAAGGTGGCTCCGGATCAACCGGAAACGTATGAGTTACTTGGCGACGTATATTTTTCCGCTCAGGATACGTCAAAATATATTGCAACGTATGAAGAGGCTTTAAAACAGGTTCGCTCCATCCATGATCAAGGTGTTGCTCTGGGGCTAATCGTAAAAATGGAACCGTCACAAGTTGAAAGTGCCGTGGGTGGTGCTCCATCGAAAGACACCATTGTTCAAATCGGCGTATCCGATAGTGCCAGAGTCTATTATTACAGATCTAACGATGGATTTTTCTACTTTGAAAAAGCTGCTAAACCACCGCGTAAATGGCAACTGACGGGATGGCGCTTTACCAATACGTATGAAGTTGGTATGCAGCCGATGCGTATATCGACCAATCCCTACAGGCTTCTTGCAAGTTATTATTACGAGAAAGGTAATAAAGCTCTTGGCCAAAACAATAAAGCAAAAGCTGAAGAATATTATGGTCAAGCCGCTCCATTATTTATAGCTATTCAGCGTTTGGATCCGTCAGACGAAAATGCATCGAACTACATCACGGAAATCTACCGCAAACTCGATCAACCGGATAAAGCGAAATCAGAATATGAACGCATGATCGCCGAACGCCCTTCTAAAAACTTGTATACGGCTTACGGAGCTGTGCTGCTGAAGACCGATGATTACGAAGGAGCAATCGGAGCATTCCAAAAAGCATTAGATATTGATCCTGCATACGAATTTGCTCTTTTCAACCTTGCTGCAACATACAAGAACTGGGCCGCTGCAGATCAGAAAAAAGGAGTTCAGAATGCGCCAAAGACAGATAAGAAAAACCAGAAGGGCGAGACGAAGCCCGACATCTTACGTCCGAAACTTGAGAAATCTACAGAATATTTCGAAAAGGTTATAGCACTCGATAAAAAGGAATTTAATTCTTATTCGAACCTTATTGAAAATTATGATATCCTCGGCAAAGCCGATAAGAGCAAGGAGGCTCTTGCAAATCTCGAAGCACTGAAAAATACCGATGTAGCAAAAGATCCCGCATTCTGGAATGCCCTCGGAAATATTTATGTCCGCGCAAACCGTGTTCCGGAATCTGTCGAAGCATTCAAGAAAGCAGATCAGTTGCGCGGAAAATAAATCAACAAAGTTTTTTATACATAACATAAATGGATAACAACAACGACCAACAACAAGGACAGCAATTACAAATAGAACTCGGCGAAAAAGAGGCAGAAGGAATTTATTCCAACCTTGCAATCATCACACACTCCCCTGCCGAATTCATTATTGACTATACGCGCGTCACACCCGGCGTGCCGAAAGCCAGAGTACTTTCGCGCATCATCATGACGCCGCAGCATATGAAGCTCCTTATCGGAGCAATGAAAGAAAATCTCGACCGGTACGAAGCGCAATATGGAGAAATCCGCGTCGAAGGCGCTCAGGCAAATCATCCTTTCGGTTTCCGTACAGGACCGGTACAAACCGGCGGCAGTAACACCGGTAATGGCGGGGATAAAGTACACTAAAACAAATACGAAAATATCATTTTCCCCTCTTAAATTTTTCGCTTTTCGGTTTAGCTTATAATATGATCACATTAACAGCCCTATTTAAAAAACCAGAGGATACTGCTTCTTTCGACGAGCATTACAATTCTGTTCATGCTCCGCTCATGAAAAAAGTCCCGGGACTTCGGAAGATGGAAGTAACGCGTTTGACAAAAATGCTGACTCCTGCGAATGCACTTATTGCTGAACAGCCATATATGCAATGCACAATGTATTT
>JANYLL010000298.1 GCA_025357895.1 Ignavibacteriota bacterium | reverse complement strand
ACAATGGTAAAAATTGGTCATCTGCGGGATTAGCAGGTTATGAAATATACAGTTTTGCCATAATCCAATCGAATATATTTGTTGGTACAGGTTCGAACGGAGTCTGGCGTCGCCCACTCTCCGATTTTGGCATTAGCTCTGTTTCTTTAACTTCACCTCAGCCCCTTTCACTCAAAATTCATCCCAATCCCTTCTCATCGCAAACAACAATTACCTTCACCACTCCCTTGCGTGAGTTTGCCGATCTTCGCATCGTGAATCTTCTTGGCGCCGAGTGCGGGCGACTTTTTTCGGGCACGCTCGAAGCGGGCGAGCATACGTTCACCTGGCAAGCGTCGGATTTTCCGGCAGGCATGTATTTCTGCATTGTCCGAACTTCGGAGGGCATAGAGAAAATCCCGATGATTAAGGAGTGAGGCAATAGAGCATTTTCAGAAAAGGATGGAACATTGGTGGGATTTCCCACGTTTAGTATCTTATGCCAACAGCAATAAAAAAACAGCAATCATCCCGGAAGTTACTTCCAAATCGAGTTTATCGTACGAAGATCGATTCCAAACATCGGATCGTTCTGCGTTCAGCAAAGTATGAATATTATGATGTTTACGAACGTGAGGATGGTTCAGCAATCATTGTTCCACAGGTCATTCAGGATGCCCAGCTTCATTCCGATACTCTCAGAATGATAGATTCAGCCATAAAGAATATAAAGCGCGGAGCAGTTTCAGAGCGTATCGCTTTGGATTCCTTTCTTCCCAAAAAGCGAAAATGATCTTCCATATTCGTATGGGCATTCCCGAGATGGAGAAATTATGGAATGACCTTTCGTCGCGATATGTGTCTAATGATCTTGACTCTTCCGAAAGAAAATTTTTCCGGAAATTTGTCAAGGCCCTCGATCTGCTCCGGAATAATCCGCGCCACAATAGCCTCTCTACTCACGAAATAGATTCCCTTTCCAAGAAATATGGTATGAAAATTTTTCAATCCTATTTAGAAAATCGCACTCCAGGCGCTGGAAGAATATTTTGGAGTTATGGACCGGGTAAAACAGAGATCACTATACTTGCCATCGAACCTCATCCTGAAAAAAGAGGATATGAGAGAATCAAGCTTTCTAAAATTCCAAACTAAGCGGCTTCTTTCTCTGTTAGAAGCCAGCAATGCAATACCGTTCAAAATATAATAATTCAAAGCCGAATCGCAAGCTCAGTTTATGGGAGAAGCTTTATCTTCCCGAAATTGCGCGCGGACTTCTGACGACGATCAAGCATTTGTTTAAGCCGAAATTCACACGGCAGTATCCAGAAGAAAAGTGGGAAGCGCCTGCGGCATTTCGCGGACGTCCGGTACTAGTGATGGATGATAACGGCGCCGAGCGCTGCGTTGCATGCGGCTTGTGCTCGCGTGTTTGTCCTCCGCTTGCTATAGAAGTACAGGCAAGTGAAACAGAACTTCTGAAAGAACGCTTTCCCGTCCGTTTCGAGATAAATATGCTTCGCTGTATTTTCTGTGGTTTTTGTGAAGAAGTATGCCCGGAGGAAGCGATAGTGATGAGCAAAGATTACGAACTTGTCTTTACAAAATATGACGATGCAATTTACGGAAAAGATAAATTGCTCACTCCGAAAAAAGATCTGCAGGAGCGCTTGGATTATCTACGAGCAATGAGAAATTCTAAATAAGTGTATCGTCCGATATTTTGTCTATTTTTTTTTCTTTTACTATTTAATTCGGCTTTTGCCGAAGGTGATATTCATGCCGTCCTTGCTCCCGATGAAATTCCAGCAGGTGAACAATTCACCGTGATCGTCGCTGGAAATCCGGAAGCGAAAGATCAGAACAGGATGATCGCTATCCAATTTCCCGATAATTGGAAGATCGTCAGAGCCTATGCTGCTGAAGATGGCGCAACGGAACCCACTCTAATTGATCAATATCCGGATATGGTCTCGTATTTTGATAAAGAAAAAGGTAGAACAATAAAAGTTTTTGAGGATAGGACGCGTATCTATGCCAACCGATTCGATGGCATTGCGTATTTCTTTGTATTCACTTCGCCGAATGTTACTTCGACCGGAAATTTCAAAGCATGTTTTATCGAGCGTGCTGATCCAGGAATTCCGGAAATAAAACTAAATAGAAAAGATAAGAAACCGAAGCTGCCACCGAGAATTAAGAATTATGAATGGCGAATTGTCTCGCCAAGCCTTGGAAGTAATTTTTCATTTTCTGGAATTACCGAAAATAAATATACGCATACCCTCCATATCATTACAGGCTGGGCAAATACTTCACGTGCCTTAGTGCTCAAAGATAGCTTACATGCTTCTGCGCGTCTTAGTATTCCGCCGAATGTATTACGTATTTTTTTTGATCGTCCGTTTACTCTTCAATGGTGGATGCGCGCAGTCTCAGGTGAGCAAACCCTCTTCAAATTTATTCGAAGCGACTCACTCACCGGTATTACGATTTCTACAAATCCATTTGGGCAGATCAACGTCAGCAGATATCCGTTCGTCTCCGATTCCGACATCATTATTCTATCATCCGGAACAACATGTGACGGAGCATGGCATCACGTTGCGCTTTCATGTGATATATGGGGAACGCTACGGATGTTTGTTGATGGAGATATGAATGATACGTTGCCTAATGCCTCAGATTATTTTAGAGATCTTTCCTATTGCATGATAGGTGATTCAAAAACTCCCGGGCATTTTTCCATCGATGAACTTCGGTTTCTTAAACGCGCAGAGCTTCAATCCCACATGATCGCTTCCGATATTGCTGTTGCGACCAGAGATACCTTGACCGATGCACTTGCTCTCTTTCATTTTGAGGAATTTGGAAAAGAAGCATTTTCCAGCATTTCAGCAAAGATCCCTGCAAAGGATACCCTCTCTCATTCTACTACTACCCAACCAATATATTTTTTCCTTGATAGCGGAGCGTTCCTCGCTGAGTCGAGTTCGCCCGTTCTGCTTGACCGCGCAGTATTAAGTGTCGAGCAAACTTCGGCAACAAAGATCACCTTTTCCTGGAAGGCAACAAGTGAGCTTGGAGTAAAGCGTTATGAATTGCAGCGGCGCATTGCAACATTCGGCGAATATGAAAAGACTATTTCCGTCGATGCGAAGCGACCTATCCATTTGGATACAAAAGAAGCGTCTATTATTGCAAGGGCAAGTTATTCTGCTGCCGAAAAACTTCCGCAATTGAAAAACGATATTGATCTTTATTACCGGCTTGCTCTCATCGGCACTCACGATTCCGTTTTGCATTACACAGAGCCTGTAAAGCTCGAATTCGGTGGAGCGCGCGATGTTTTTGTCGAACAGAATAAACCAAATCCCTTCAATCCGAAAACAACAATAAATTTCAGGCTTACCAAAGCTGCAAATGTGCAAATTGCCGTCTATGATATTATTGGAAGGGAAGTCCTCTCACTTTTTAATGGCAAGCTCGGAGCCGGCAAGCATTCCGTAGATATTGACGGCACAAACTGGCCTGCCGGAATTTATTTTTATAAAGTTAAAACCGCAAAGACGATTGTGACGAAGAAGATGGTGCTGGCAAAATAAGAAACATACAGATCCTTTGTTTCCTTTTCTTGAAATTATGGATTGCTCTTCTATCTGAGCAAATGCGTTTCTTTTGTCTCGCTAAATGATCCTGCTTCGATCTTATAAAAATACACTCCGTTTGCCAAACCTGCGGCATCCCAATGACGCTCGTACGTCCCGGCAGCTAACTCCTCGGATGCAAGCACCGATACTTCTCTTCCAAGTGCATCAAAAACTTTAAGCGATACAAATGTTCTTGATGGAATACTGAAGCTAATTGTCGTGCTCTCATTGAACGGATTCGGATAATTTTGTCCGAGGTGGAATCCTATTGGTTGAGGGTTTGATGGTACACCAGCAGGGATCATTTCAGATAACGGCCGCCTAAATACGCCTCTATCATAAGTCCCGGCAAAGAGATTCGTGCCGCTTATGGCAAGAGTCCAGACAGGAGTGTTCGTCAACCCTGTATTGACAGCAGTCCAGTCGGTGCCGTTGTTGGTGGAGAGAAAGACGCCTCTATGATAAGTTCCGGCAAAGAGATTCGAGCCGCTCACGGCAAGAGCATAGACATCTTGGTCCGTCAACCCTGTATTGATGGCAGTCCAGTTTGTGCCGTTGTTGGTCGAAAGAAAGACGCCGCCGCTACGAATCCCGGCAAAGAGATTCGTGCCGCTAACGGCAAGAGAACTGACGGAAGTGTTCGTCAACCCCGTATTTACAGCAGTCCAGCTTGTGCCGTTGTTGGTGGAAAGAAAGACGCCGCCATCGGTCCCGGCAAAGAGATTCGTGCCGCTCACGGCAAGAGCAAAGACAGAAGTGGTCGTCAACCCCCTTTGAATCCAGTCGGTGCCGTTGTTGGTGGAAAGAAAGACGCCGTTTCCATAAGTCCCGGTAAAGAGGTTCGTGCCAATGATGGCAAAGGCATACACATAAGTATTGTTCGGCAACCCCGAATTAACGGCAGTCCAACTCGTGCCGTTGTTAGTAGAAAGAAAGACGCCGCTATGAGTCCCGGCAAAGAGATTCGTGCCGCTAATGGCAAGAGAAATGATAAAAATGTCCGTCAACCCCGTATTTACAGCAGTCCAGCTTGTGCTGTTGTTGGTGGAAAGAAAGACGCCGCCGTCATAAGTACCGGCGAAGAGATTCGTGCCGCTTGTGGCAAGAGACTGGACATAAGTGTTCGTCAACTCCGTATTGACTCCAGTCCAACTCGTGCCGTTGTTAGTCGAAAGAAAGACGCCGCCATCAGTTCCGGCAAAGAGATTCGTGCCGCTGACGGCAAGAGAACGGACATCAGTGTTCGTCAACCCCGTATTGACCCCAGTCCAGCTTGTGCCGTTGTTGGTCGAAAGAAAGATGCCGCCATAAGTCCCGGCAAAGAGATTCGCGCCGCTCACGGCAAGAGAGGTGAAAGTATTATTCGGCAACCCTGAATTGACTCCAGTCCAGCTTGTGCCGTTGTCGGTGGAACGAAAGACGCCGCCGCCATTAGTCCCGGCAAAGAGATTCGTGCCGCTCACGGCAAGAGCAAAGACAGTATTGCCCGTCAACCCCGTATTG
>JANYLL010000270.1 GCA_025357895.1 Ignavibacteriota bacterium | reverse complement strand
TTAATTAGGAATTATTTTTTCATGAGAATCCACATAGATGATCAAGAAAGGATGTATCGTGAATGCTGGAAACCGATGCAGGATTTATTGGGTGACTCACTTACTGAATATATTAGACACTTTCTCATGAAAGACGGGTCCATCGTAAAAACAACAGATATATATGAATTCTTGAGGACTATCGTTGGAAAACGCGACCCTCTGTTTTATCTTGAAGATCTTTCTCGCTACGCAAATTATTATGCACGATTACTTAACCCTGACAAGGAGGAGTCCCCAAAGCTTCGGGAATATTTGAAGAGACTTAATCGTATTGAAGTCACGACAGCATATCCATTCCTTCTTAATCTATATCGTGAATATCTTACTGACAAAACGCTAAGTGAAGAGAATTTTGTAGAACTATTGAAAATTTTAGAAAACTATTTAATACGCGGATTTATTTGCAATAGCTCGAATAAACAGCTTAATAAATATTTTCCGTCATTGTATAATTTATTGAAAGAAGATTCCTCCAATGATTATGTTGGAGGTCTAAAATCTATTTTACAAGCTAGAGGCTACCCCAAAGATGCTGAGTTTAAGGATCGTTTAATAGAGGCAAAACTATATGGCGCTGGAGATCGCAGAGTCAAGACACAATTGATTTTAGAATCACTTGAACAAGCATTTGGCCATAAAGAGCCTGTACCACTAAATGCCTTAACGATAGAGCACATAATGCCTCAGACACTTACTGAAGAATGGAAAAGATACCTCGGGCATGAATGGGAGGTTACGCATGAACTCGATTTACATTCGCTTGGGAATCTTACTTTGACGGCATATAATGCTGAACTTTCAAATTTCGACTACCCAAAGAAAAAAGAATTTTATTTGAATAGTCATATTGAACTTAACAAATATTTCAAAGATATTTTAACATGGAAAAAAGAAGATATTGAACAGCGAGGGAAACTCCTCGCCGAATCGGCTCTTACTATTTGGCCCTACTTCGGCAAAGAAAGCAAGGAATCAAGCAATAATACAGATGATGTTACAGGTAAAACCCCGCGAATGTTGAGGATACTTGGTCAATCCTTTCCTGTTAAAAGCTGGCGTGATGTTTTGGAAAATACTACAAACACTATTGCAGAATTAGAACCCGAGATGTTCTTAAGTCTCGCAGTTGAGTTTCCTAAATTTATAGGGAAGGATGCTAATGTTTTTCATTCTTCGCGTTCTGTTGCCAATGGCTTTTTTGTTGAAACCAATCTTAGAGCAGAATCTATAAAAAGATTTTGTTACCAAGCTATAGAGTCTATTAGTCTTACTTCAGATGACTGGCAAGTTGAATTCGCTTAGCAAACAATAGACTATCCAACCAAGATTTTCTCAAAGCACCGTATTTCACTTTATTTTTAAAAAAATATTTAGTGAAATTAGCTCAAATTCGCCATAGCATATAATTATTTGATATTTTAAAAATATTTACTGAAACAAGTTACTATTATTTTGTGTGCAATACATCATAATAAGAAAAAATCTGATGCCCTGAATCCCTAAAATATACGGTGGCGAATGCTTCGTATGTGTGGCATTTCGACTTCCGCCCCCTTACTCTTCGTATTTTTGCATAATTACATATACGATAGAGAATTAATTTCGCAAAGCTATATCGCACGGAAATACATTAATGAGGTTTTTGTGGAAACAAATAAAGAAAGCGCCGATCGGTCCGATTCTCCTCTTATCCTTCTTACCGGTGCAACGGGTTATATAGGCGGGCGTTTGCTGCAATCACTCGAAGCAGGCGGGTATCGTCTTCGCTGCCTTGCTAGGCGTCCCGATTTTCTCAAGCCAAAGGTGGCGCCTTCAACGGAAATCGTCGGCGGTGATGTGCTTGATCGCCTCAGCCTTGATGCGGTGATGGAAGGAGTAAGCGTTGCATATTACTTAATTCACTCGATGGGTTCATCCGGGTCATTTGAAGATCATGACCGTTTGGCTGCGCGCAACTTTGCTGAAGCTGCAAAAGCTGCAGGAGTCGAGCGGATAATTTATCTTGGCGGATTAGGCGATGATACAAAAGCACTCTCTCCGCATTTACGAAGCCGTCAGGAAGTAGGGCAGATCTTGCGCGAATCGGGTTTACCTGTTCTGGAATTTCGGGCATCAATAGTCATTGGCTCAGGAAGTCTGTCATTCGAAATGATACGCTCACTTGTGGAGCGGCTGCCGATCATGGTCATACCTAAGTGGGCGTCCATGCCGGCACAGCCGATAGCAATTGAAGATCTGATCGGATATCTTACTGCTGCTCTTGATCTGCCCGCATCGCAATACCGTATATTTGAAATAGGAGGTGCGGATATTGTTTCCTATGCCGATATCATGCGCGCCTACGCCAAATGCCGCGGGATCCATGTTCGCATGATATCAGTCCCTGTGCTGACTCCCTTCATTTCAAGTTTATGGTTAGGATTAATTACGCCGTTATATGCGCGCATCGGACGAAAACTTATTCAGAGCATTGTCCATTCGACAATTGTCCGGGATACTACTGCGCTGAAAGTTTTTAATATCCATCCGATGGGTATCGAAAATGCACTTGTTCATGCTCTTGCAAATGAAGAGAAGCAATATGCTGCAACGCGCTGGTCTGACGCACTCTCATCATCCGGCGAATTACAATTATGGGGCGGTGTGCGTTTCGGATCGCGGCTTGTTGATTCACGAATGATGCATGTGTCGAAGCCTCCAGAGGCAGCGTTTAAATCTATCGAAAGAATTGGCGGCGATACGGGCTGGTATGCCTGGAATTGGTTATGGAGGCTGCGCGGATTTCTTGATCTACTTGTCGGTGGAGTGGGCACACGGCGCGGACGTCCGGCTCGCGAAACTTTGCGTGTCGGAGATACCGTAGATTTCTGGCGAGTCGAGGCATTTGAAGCGAATCATTTCTTACGTCTCGCTGCGGAGATGAAACTTCCTGGGCGCGCATGGCTGGAGTTTGAAGTATCGGGTGATAATGCTTCTTCGACTGTTCGTCAGACTGCGATTTTTGATCCTGTCGGTTTATTCGGTCTTATATATTGGTACGCACTTTTTCCGCTGCATCAACTAGTGTTCAAAGGTATGCTGCAACGTATCGTCGCTTCGGCTCTTCACGAAGATAGCAAGCTTGAGTCGATAGAGTAACGACAATCGCCTCGTGACCTTCTATCTATTCGTATTTTTGTATAATTACATTATTTCTATAAAATGAACTTTCAACTATCTGATGACCATATTGCTATCCGCGATGCTGCGCGGGATTTTGCGCAGAATGAAATTGCTTCCTCTGCCGTCGAGCGCGATAAGACGGGGGATTTCCCGCATGAGATCATCAAGAAGCTCGGCGAGCTTGGCTTTATGGGTATGATGGTTGATCCGAAATGGGGCGGCTCGGGGCTTGATGCCGTCAGCTATGTGCTGGCAATGGAAGAGGTCTCGAAAGTTGATGCAAGCGTATCGGTGGTGATGTCAGTCAATAATTCTCTGGTCTGCTGGGGGCTTGAGACCTTCGGCAATGATGAGCAGAAAGAGCGATTATTAAAACCCCTTGCCTCCGGTAAAAAGCTTGGGGCATATTGCCTATCCGAACCCGGCGTTGGAAGCGATGCAACTCAGCAAGCCACAACTGCCAGACGCGACGGCAACAATTGGATCGTTGACGGAGCAAAAAATTGGATCACTAACGGCACAACAGCAGATTTTTATATTGTCTTTGCTCAGAGCGACGCTACAAAAAAGCATAAAGGCATTACGGCTTTTATTTTAGAGAAGGGAATGCCCGGTTTTGAAATGGGCAAGAAAGAAGATAAGCTTGGCATTCGTTCAAGCGATACGTGTTCGCTCAGTTTCACAGGCGTTCGCGTGCCGGATTCGAACCGCTTAGGCGATGAAGGTGTTGGTTTTAAGATCGCCATGGAAACGCTCAATGGCGGACGTATCGGAATTGCTGCTCAAGCTCTTGGCATTGCAAGCGGAGCGTATGAGCGAGCCGTAAAATATTCTTTTGAGCGCCATGCCTTCGGTAAGCCGATCAATCAATTGCAGGCAATTCAATTCAAGCTTGCCGATATGTGTGTGAAGATCGATGCGGCTCGTTTGCTTATTCTGCGCGCAGCAAAAGCAAAAGATAATCACGAACCATATATTAAAGAAGCGGCAATGGCAAAGCTTTTCGCTTCGACAATTGCAATGGAA
>JANYLL010000269.1 GCA_025357895.1 Ignavibacteriota bacterium | reverse complement strand
AGATAGCCAAGTGAAAGAGCAAACCGTTCGCGCTTGCCGAATGGTACATTCATATTAATATATGCTCCGATATTTTTTAAGCTGTATGTTGCCGCAGGATTCGGCGAAAGTGTTGCTCGGTCAGTTGCGTACGTTGCTTGCGCCGTGAGCTTCAATGCTTCAGTGAGTTTAGCCGATGCTTCAAGTCCGAAGTTTGTTAAGAAAAGTGCAGGTGCAACTGCATTCGCAAGTGAAAGTTTTGAAAGTGTACCTCGGAAATAACCGCTGATGCTGATTCCGAATAAACTCGAAAGCGAGATCGAATCACTTCCTAATGCCGATAAACGCGTTTCCGAAACATTAAGTAAACTCATGCCCGGAGTGTAGCGGGTAAGATACCCGACATCTCCGCGAATTGTTGCGCGAGTAATGAACGATCCAATTTGCAATTCAGCGGGCTGCAAAATTGAAAGACCGTATCGCTGTGCTTGAGCAAGCGGCTGATAATAAGCGGGGAAGGTCGAATCAACTCCCAGGACTCGCCGCGCCGATGTTGTTGCATACGCGCTTAACTGCGTCCGTTCTTTCTCTGAAAAAAGCGACAAGCCAATCTGTGCTAATACATCCAATCGCGTACGATGATCGAATGGTGAGGCATCTTTCACCGTCGAAAGTATCGGATCGAAGATATCAGTAGTAGAACTATCACGAGCGAGGATGCCTCCGTTCAATCCGCTGAATGCAGAAGTATAAAGCATAAAAAGCAAAGCATCGAAAGTTTTCGTATTATATGTTGCCTGCCCTCTGACCCACCATTGTTCGATGCGCGGATTAAATGTAAGATCAGTAATATTCGTACCCGCACTGCGGTGATATGCAGCGACGGCAACATTCATCGGCTCTGAGGGATTGATGCTGAAAAGTCCTTCGAAATTGGAAAGCTGATTCCCCAGTTCTTGTGTATAATGAAAACGAGAATAGGGAATCGGTGCGCGGAATTTTTCAAGCGAAAAATTTACTACATCGCTTGAGGCATGATCGGCAGCCGAAAGCAATCCGCCGTTTTGAACGCTTGTGATGTTTGCGATCTCAAGCGGAAAATAATTCAAAGAAGTATTTCCCGTAAGCGGATCGTTGAGAGGGAGAACGCCTTCTAAGAAGGATGCTGCAAGCGGCTCGCTGGTTCGATTGGTGAACTCAAATGATTCTCTTCCATATCCCTGATCTGTTTGAATAAGCGGATATGCTCCGTTCATTTCCTGCATAAGCTGAGAGAATGTCATCGGCGACGAATAAGCACGAACGGCTTCATTCGTTATCGTAACAGATGAAGCATCAAAGATCGCAAGAGCGCGGCGATAGACAGAATCTTTTTTATGAATGACCGTATCTTTTCCCTGGAATGCGATGTCTTCATGTTTGAAAACTGTATCCTTCTTTTGAATGACAGAATCTTTTTTTAAGACCGGAGTTGTTTTTATTTTAAGAGAATCGGCAGGGGATTGAGCGAAGGCAGTAGCTGAAAAAAGTACAAAAAACAGTAGTGTCATTCTGAGTGTAGCGAAGCGAAACGAAGAATCCCGTAATGGTTTGAAGTAAGCTTCGTGGCTAACCTCACGGGATTCTTCACTTCGCTTCGCTCCGTTCAGAATGACAGATAATAGAAGAAAAGACTTGGAATAATTGTATCGGTACTGTTTCAGCGGCTTTATTGTTTAATTCGTCATAGCGATTAACGCGATATTTTTGGAATTGTTGCATTTATTACGTTATTCTTTACAATTGGTAGGCGCAGGCTTCAGCCTGCGAGACTTTTTCATCGTGCAAGGCGCTCGCAGGCTAAAGCCTGCGCCTACCATAGATAGAAACTCATTTTGAATTCCACTACACCAAAATCCGTCACCATTCTTGGTTCGACCGGCAGCATCGGGCGGAATACGCTTAATGTAATTCGCCGGAATCCGGATAGG
Source organism: Ignavibacteriota bacterium (assembly GCA_025357895.1). Classification (GTDB taxonomy): domain Bacteria; phylum Bacteroidota; class Ignavibacteria; order Palsa-1295; family Palsa-1295; genus PALSA-1296. The sequence goes on along the minus strand of JANYLL010000269.1, from coordinate 22,441 downwards.
TTTTTTGTAAAAGCGATCAGCGCAAATAAGTCAGTGGATGAAGTCCGCAAGCAGATCGTAGAGTTTCACCCTGAGACCGTCGTCATGATCGATCCGGTAGCAGCCGAAACATTACGGAAAGAATACGGCGATATGATCATGACAGGAGACGATGCTCTGAATGAAATATCAAGCCGACAAAATATTGATATCGTGGTTGCCGCAATGGTAGGTTTTGCAGGATTGCGCCCGACGATCGAAGCCATCCGAGCAGGGAAGCGCGTTGCTATTGCCAATAAAGAAACTCTTGTTGTTGCAGGTGAATTAATGACGGCTCTTGCAAAAAAAACGGGAGCAGAAATTTTACCGATTGATTCGGAGCATTCGGCAATCGCTCAATGTCTTATCGGTGAAGCACCCGAGAGCATTAAGCGAATCATCCTGACGGCAAGCGGTGGTCCGTTTCGGACTCGTTTAAAAGAGACATTCGGTTCTATCACACTCAGTGAAGCGTTAAAGCATCCGAATTGGGTAATGGGACGTAAGATAACAATAGACTCAGCAACGTTGATGAATAAGGGCTTAGAGATCATCGAAGCGCGGTGGCTATTCTCAGTGCCGCTGGAGAAAATTGATGTTATCGTTCATCCACAGTCAATCATTCATTCACTGGTGGAGTTCTGCGACGGAAGTATTAAAGCTCAGCTTGGCGCGCCGGATATGCGGCTTCCGATACAATATGCGCTTGGATATCCTGATAGATTAGCGCATGAATACGATGTACTTGATCTTTTAATAAATAACAGACTTGATTTTGAACAGCCTGATATTGATAAATTCCCTTGCCTCCGTTTAGCAAGGGAAGCAGGTGAGCGCGGAGGGCTTTTCCCTACTATTCTCAATGCTGCCAATGAAATAGCTGTTGAAGCTTTTTTAAACGAAAAAATTGGATTTGACGAAATTCCCCGAATAATAGAACAAGTGATTCAAAATTCTCCCCGCGATTCGGCACAGCCTTTGAATGCCTTATCGGATGATAGTATCAATAAAGGCATAGGGAGAATCTACCATGCAGATGCAAAAGCGAGAGAAAATGCACAAAAATTGGTTGCAAAAAAAGTATTTGTCAGTTAAGAATACAGGATTTTTCATATTAACTATTTTTATTGGCATAGCAATGTCGCAAGGGTGTAGTGCAACGTCGCAAGGGCAGGCCAAAACGTCAACCGTGGATGTTCATAAACTCGATATTCATTTTTCTGTCGGAAGAGTGATAGAGAATGAAGAGACGAGAAAAGCGCTTGCGATGGTTAATGAAATCAATGGTGTGGGCTTCACGATGAATCGCTATAATGAGCGTTTTGCTAATGATAGTGTCCATGCAACAAAATTTGTTGATAGAGAACCTGATCCGAAAGCCGATGATCGGCTGTTAAAAAATTACTACAATGTCGTTGTTGGGGCGGACTCAATGACGATGGTACATACATGGTTTACTTTCCTTGTAAAGAATGACTTTAAAGAGATCCTCTATTACGATATGAAAAAGGGGAAAACGATGCCGCTCGATGATTGGAAGACAAACTGGCCTGCTTCGGAATTTTTAGGAATAGCTCCCAAAAAGCCATAGTTCTTGAAACAGGTTCTAACGAGATTCCGTACTCCAGAAGAAATATTTAATATATGCCTGGAATACGTCCGGTGTTTTTTCTTGCAATGCAGATTTTGCCCTTATTATTTTGTAAGGCTCTTCATGCGCAAGAATTATCGCCTGATAAAGCAGCAAAGTGGGATGATAGTATTCTCACTGTACTTCATAAAAACGTACCCGAGCTTACAAATGTAATGAGTCGTTTTACTGAACATTTTAGTACCGATACTTCTTATACGAATAACGGAGATACACTTTCTGCCGTTGAATGGGTAGAAGGTCATTACAATGATCCGAAATTTAAAAATTATCCTTATGCAATTTATGTCGGTGAATCTCATAGTACTCACACTGTCCGATGGTACACATTTTTGATCAGTGAAAACCTGAAAAAATTTTGGTACTACGATATTGCAAATGATAAAGTTTTTCCTCTAAACCATTGGAAAAAACTCTGGCCTGCAACGGAATTCTTACACCATCGCAAAAAATAATAACGAACGCAATTCGCGAAATAAGCATTTAAAGGCAATATGCAAACTTTAACAACACTTTTTTACTTTATTATCACGATTTTTGCACTTGTTTCAGTGCATGAATTCGGTCATTTTATCGCTGCCCGCATTTTTGGAATGCACGTTCCGATCTATTCCATAGGTATGGGGCGCAGGCTGTTTGGGTGGAATAAGCACAACGGTTTCACGGTTGGTCCGCTTACGGAAGAATTCGAGAATAAGCTCGGAGCTCATACTGATTACCGTTTATCGCTTCTACCTATCGGCGGATATGCGAAGATCGCAGGAATGATAGACGAAACTCAGACAGAAGCTCTTCCGCCTGAGCCGCAGCCATGGGAATTCCGCTCCAAAAGCTGGTGGAAAAAATCCATCGTGATCTCCGCAGGCGTTGTCATGAATTTCATTCTTGCCGGAGCGATCTTCATCGGAATTAAATATGCTGAAGGCAGAGAAATTTACGAAACCACAACGATCGGATATGTAGGTCAGAGTTCAGTTTCAGCAAAGCTCGGCGTGCAGGCACATGATAAAGTGGTCTCCATCAATAATAAGCCGATCACGAATTGGCAGGATCTGGAAGAAGAAGCGATGCTCGAGCAGCTTGACCGCGATTTCACAATGACGGTCGAGCGCGATGGAAAACTTGTTGATTTTCATTATCATTCCAAGGATCTTGGCACGGATGATCCGAGAAAGAATTTTGGACTCGTGCCCGAAGGATATGGCGGCACTCGTTTAGCTGCTGTCGTAGCTTCGACTCCTGCAGATCGTATTCATTTGCAAAAGGGAGATGTGATTACCAAAGTAAATGACATACCCATCGAAAGCGAGACGGCACTTATTGATAATATCGGAGCCCATCCGAGTCAGGAAGTTCTGCTAACATGGAAACGCAACGGTACGGAGATGACTTCGAAAGTTACCCCTGATGCAAGCGGACATATCGGCGTAAATCCTGTTCCAGAACCTTTTGCAGGCAAAGTCAGGAAAGTAAATTATTCCATTTTTCAGGCAGTGCCGGTTGGAATTAGTGAGCTATTCAGGCAGACCAAATTATATGTTAAAAGCATAGGAATGCTTTTCAGCGGAAAAGTTGATATTGGCAAGAATGTTGGTGGTCCGATTAAGATCGCGCAATTCGCCGGACGTGCTGCCGAAGGCGGAGCAGTTGCATTCTTCGGATTCATGGCTATACTTTCTCTCTCTCTTGCTTTCCTTAATATCCTTCCGATACCTGCGCTCGACGGCGGACACTTAGTTATTATTCTTATCGAAGCTGTCATAGGCAGAGAGCTTTCGCAAGGTTTTAAGATGGGCTTTCAGAAAGTTGGAGTAACAATACTTCTGTTACTGATGGCTTTTATGGTTTTTAATGATATACGAGGACTTTAAATAAAGTCAAAAAAATAAGTTAAAAGTCAAAAAAAAACTATTTTGACTTTTAACTTTTTGTTTTGACTTTATTCCCTTTTATTTCTCTATCACAAACTTCACCATTTCCTGGCCATCTCTTGTTAAAAGCCTTATGAAGTATGTCCCGGATGCAAGTTCGTATGCTCTGAATTTGATTTCGTGATTTCCTGAAATCATTCTTTCTTTAGAAATGCTGTGAACTGTTTGTCCGAAAAGATTTACGATATCAAGAGTAATTTCTTCCGATGTGCTTAAAGAGAATGTGACTGTGCCACTTCCGTAGATCGCTGATGAATTAACTGAGAGATGTGTCTCAGCCTTTGCCGGCGCATCATGCACACCTGCAGAGCCTCCAACCAAAAACCAATACGGCTGATACACGGCTGCAGGGAATTGCAGGAATGTCAGATTCTGAGTGCTTAACGGAAAAAAGAGCAGCGAATTATTAGAAGGGCTGGCAAAGACCAGGGCCTGATCGTTGGGAGAGAACGAAGGCTTTTGCGCATCAAGTATAGGATTACCGTTGATCGTTCGCTTATCTACACCAAGAGAACCGATATTATTATTTTTAAAATCGGCATATAGCACGTCCCAGTCATTTCCGTTCACAATTGAGTTGAAGGTGATAATATTCGGGCTGGTATTGCTATAGGCAATATTTCCGATATTGATATCTGATGTCTGTGCAGGGAAAAGATCGTATGTCTTTTTTGAATTATAATCGAGTTCATACATGCTCCAATAGCTGATGCTGCCGGTTCCAATTTTATTGGAAAGAAATGCATCAAAACCAATCTTCGGTTCCGATTTATTCGGACTCCAAGATACGACATCAGGATAATCTATCGTCTTGAGCGTTCCTGCATCGGTATTTTCCGGGGCAAGCGGTTGAATAGAAACGGTCTTTCCATCAGTTGTAATATAAATATTTGGGTCGCTATCGTATGCCGAAGTCAGGGCGATGGCGGATTCATCCGGCGATACTGCCGCGTTCCAAAGATCGCCATCTGATTGGATATGTAAATCCGGGAAAATTTTCAGAACGCCTGTTGCAACTTCCCAAAGAAATAATTTCTTTGTAGGGCCTACAAAATAAATAGCTCTGCCTGAGCGCGGCGCAGTTAGTTGGGCGCGCGAATTGCCGTTATCGGATACGCGTGCAGTCAAGTTTGATGTGCCTGGGATCACAAATTTATTATTTGCAGGATTAAATAATCCGACATCTCCATTCACATTTGTGAATGCAATATATTCCGCTCCGCCTGTCTGATTGGGGATGTCATCTTTATTCGGATCTGTTGCAGGTCCGGTAATACCGACGGCGTCGAAAGCAGGACCAACAGCATTAAACTCTGTACTGCCGGTTCCGAAGAGATCTTTTGCTGCCGATTGAACCGCAATACGGCAATCGGTGAATTGGCTGTTTCTTGTAAGGTAGTTTGTCAAAGCACGGTAGTACATTTTTTGTACTTTATCGCGCCCAAGCTGATTAATAAGAAGTGCGCACGCTTTATTAGGAATGCCGCTATTGACATGTACTCCACCATTATCCTGATCGGCGGTCAGATCTTTAAACTCGTTCATGTGCGCAGGCTGATGCGAACCGCCTGCAGTATTGTGAGGATCAGCCATATCACGCAGACATGTGCCTTGCCCCGGTTGCATGACATCCTCACCGATCGTGAGATTTCTTGTATCAACCATCACTCCGAAAACATCTGCCAATGATTCATTCAGTGCTCCGGACTGAAATTGATAAATAAGATCGGCAGTATTATTGATAACACCATGGGTCATTTCATGTCCGGCAACATCTATACCGCCGGCAAGCGGTTTAAATTTTGTGTCACCGTCACCATAGATCATCACTTTTCCCGACCCATTCCAAAAAGCGTTATCCATTCCATGACCATTTTGCGTAACATGAATTATAGAAACGATGGCACCGTTTTTATCGTCGATTGCTTTACGACTGAACGTATTGCTATAATAGTTGTAAGTAACAAGCATATTATGATGTGCCGAGACGAGACCCGGATCGCTCCATGAATTATCGGACGATATATTATGGAAGATCGAAGAATTTTGTGTGTAGTCCTGATTTTTTAGCGACAGTGTCATTGCTCCGCCGGAAGGTTGATCAGGAAGTGTTGAGGCAGCAAGATTAAATGATGGCAAATCCCAAATTGCATAATAATTTCCATCAGTATGCTGATACGTTCGAAGCTGTTGTGTAGCGCCGTTAAGATCGGTACCGGAAGCATTAGTAAATCCGGAAAGCGGCTGAGCAGGTGTATTGTTTGGCGCACCCGCAAAATGTGAGATTGTTACCGGCGGAGATTTTGGATCGTTCGGTACAAGGCTGCAGCTTCTTTGGATCTTCGTAATGACTTCACCATTCAATGCATCTATTATATAATAATAGGACTCAAATAAATTAGGGACGATGCTTACTTCATATGCTAAACGAAGTTTAGAATGATCGGGATAAAGCACGAGCTTTGCCGATGGTTCGGAAAAGCCTAATGCCGCTGCCACATCTGTTCCGACCGGAGCCCATCTTCCCTGTGCTTTGAGATCGGCAATTGTAAGAATGATCGAATATGGATTTGAAATATGTGCTGTCGTTGTAATATTTTTCGGAGTCGGTTCATACGTACCATTTATGGTGTATGCTTCCCCCGAGCCATTAAGATGAACATAGAGATCGCGGTTCCAAACCGGAATCCCTTGGTATTGCTGTCCGTATCGGAAATGCTTGAACCCCAACTCATCCGTTGTTGCACTCATCTGATAAAATTCCGACTTTGGATCGCTTATGTGAAGCGCTATTTTCATATCTGCAAGTACCTGTAATCCATCCGGACTTTTTATTGATTGCACCGTTTCCCTGTGAGAAGTGGTAGAAGCGCGCCACATCCAATTAACTGTGCCATTATCGGAGCGAAGAATTCGCCATAAAGAAAAATCCTGCGGCAGTATTTTATTCAGATCCGGTGCTACGGTTTGCGATGTACCCGCATTATTCCAGATCATCTCAACCTTGCCTATCTCTACTGCGCTGGCGGCAAGACCGCCCGGCCGGGCTTTGAGATCTTTGAAAGATTTAAGTACCGGAAGTTTCGAAGCATCAAGTCCCTTCATTATTCGCGGATCGTGAAGTGTGCCTTGAGCGAATGAAATGAGAGGGATAAAAGAAACGAGAAGGGAAATGATGAGCTTTTTCATAGAATTATTTTACAAATAAAAAATTATTTTTTACGGGCACTGCGTAATGCGTAGTTGCGTACGAGTGAATAAAATGTTGAAATTTCCGGTGGGGCAGTAATTCCGCCATCGGATGACCACTGAATGCGGTGTTGCATTTCCGGTGTTGTCCGCTCTATAAAGGAATTCATATTGCCTGAAGAGCGAAAAGTAAGTTCATTGAATCCGATCTCATCAAGATAACGAAAAAAGAAGTTTACTGAATCAGCAGACGTGTGAAAAATTAATAGAAGAGAGTCCGGTTTACCGGTAGGGCTTTGCCATGAGAGTACATCCCCGAGGTGAGTAATAACAAATCCGTCATAATTACCTGAAAATCCTCCACCCATGCCGGTGATGATAGCATTCTTATCAAGAGACTGCATGCTTAGCTTTGGCGGCGTTTGTATTACTGAAGCGCATCCGAAAAAAAGCAACGTTATTGTTGGAAAAATAAAATAAAGAAAAATTCGTTTCATGGCCGGCTATGTAGGAATTAATATTATAGAATAATACAATGTATGCAAAACTACGAAAAATCACAGAAGAAAGCAAAATTTGATTAAATGTCAAAAAGTGGAGGAATGTGGAATTTTAATCCTTCTTTCTGCATTTCATACGTATAATTGAAAACTTGATAGTTCATGTGAAGAAGATTTCAAGTATATTCGTGAACGACGAATTTGTTTTTTTGTGTTCAGAAAGAAACGAATTATTTGGAATCTCCGTACGATCGTCCTATTCGATCATCTTCAGGCAATACTAAAAGATCTTCTGTTTCTGATTTTGTTTAAGATCTTTCGCAATACCGGAAGTCACAATGAACTATCTTTTTTCCTCACGTAAGTAAGACACAATTATGATTACAAAAAACTATTTTCGTTTGCTAAGCGGATTAACACTTGCATTGCTGCTATCTTTCTTTTTATCGGGCAGACTTTCCGCTCAAGAAAAAGAAACAGAGCGCGATGAAGCACAAGACCGCGAGATCACATGGCCGCATCATCTGACCTTAGGCTTAGGAGCAGGTCTTAATCTTAATTTTCCGCACGGGACTTTCATCCTAGATAATTATTCTTATACAAGCGGATTCGGGGCAGCGCCGACTTTTTTTGCACTGCTTGAAATCCCGCTCGGAGGCAAGTGGATGCTTGTTCCACGTATACACTATAGTAATATCAGCGGAGCTTTCACCGATGGTACGACAACCGGAACAGCTATCACAAATGGTGCGAACTTTGCCTACGATGTTCAAAATATCGGCTTAGATGTTTTAGGAAAATATAGTTTTAATAGATTCCATATTCTCTTCGGACCTTCGTTAGCAACCATCGTAAAAAAAACCATTGCGCACGGAACATCGAGCGATGCATCGGCATCGAGTGTTGAACTTCCCGGTTCGCATAGCGTATTCGCAGCTTTTGGTGCAGGAATAGGATATGACATTCCGATCAACAGTAAGAACTCGGTGTGGCTTTCTCCGGAAGCTTTTTATAGCTATCCATTAACAAATCTGGGAGATGGTTCGTCCGATCTGAAGATCTCAACTCTTCGCATCGCACTTGCAGTTAAATTTGATATCGGTGGGGAAGCGCCGCCACTTCCGCCGCCACCCCAGCCGATAGGTATGACAATAACTGCGAAAGGGATTCTACCGAACGGTGAAACTACCGGCGAACCCGTGATACCTGAGCAAGCTATGCGTACTCGTTCATCAGTGCCTTTGCTTCCCTATATCTTTTTTGATAACGGCAGTGCAGATATTCCGGTGAGATATGGCCGCAACGGTGCGACGGGCTTCAGCGAAATGAGACTTGAAGGAAAAGATGCGCTTGAAGCGAATCACGAACTTATGGATATCATTGGTTCGCGTATGAAGCAAAATCCGAATACGAAGATTACTCTCACCGGTACGAACTCAAATTCCGGAGTTGAACGTAACAAGATCGAACTATCCAAACAGCGAGCATTGGCTGTTCGTGATTATCTCGTTACTACATGGGGTATCAGCGGAAGCCGAATTACCGTCGATCAGCGTAATTTGCCTGAGCTTCCTACCAACCCTGTTACAAAAGCAGGTATGGAAGAAAATCGTCGTGTTGAAGTTTCCTCCACTGATCCGAGTTTCATGGATCCCGTAAAGATCGAAAATAAAAAATCCGAGTCTGTCGGCGAAACGCAGATCCGTTACGAAACCTCTATGACTAATCCGGATAACATTGCAATATCAGGCTGGAAGATCACACTCGATCAGAACGGCACACCGATTGGCGCTGCTGAAAGCGGACCCGGCATTCCACCCAAAGTGCTTTCATCAAAAATTCCGGATGCCGCACATTATGACGGTCAGCCGATCCATTATCAGATTGAAGTCACCGATGTAAATGGCAAGAAATATACCTCCGATGGCATGACACGCGTCTCGAAGAAAACCGTTGAGCATGCGAATTTAGAAAAATATGCTATGCTCAGTTTTGATTTCGATAAATCCGAAGTCAATGAGCGCGCACAAAAGATGATCAACCTCATCGGCGAAAGTATCACGATGGATGCCAATGGCGTTGCCGTCAATGGCTTCTGTGATAATACCGGCGCGGATGATTACAATCAGGCACTGAGCGAAGCCCGCGCACAAGCTGCTATTGCAGCGTTGCGTTCTACATCACGTTTACCTGCGAACTTAAATGTTAACGGACATGGCAAACGCGATCCGAAATTCGTAAACGAACTTCCCGAAGGCAGAATGCTCAACCGCAGAGTGGAAGTAGATATTACGAAATCGAATAAATAATCTAACATGTCATTGCGAGGAGTCGCGAAGCGACGACGAAGCAACCCCCTGAGATTTGAGATAAACTTGAATATTTAATTATCCTCAAGGGATTGCCGCGTCGGGCTAAAGCCCTCCTCGCAATGACAATTTTATAAGCTGACTGGATTTTTGTTGCATATTTGTATCCATGATGAAGCTCATAAAATATGCAATGATCGCCGCAGTGTTCCTCGCGGCAATAATGTATGCCGTTTTCTTTTTAAAAAATCCTTCCAAAGATAATCCAAAAGAGATTTATATCATCGTCCCAAAAGGCGCTTCGATAACATCTGTTTCTGATTCTCTTACGAAGTATGATCTTATCCGGTCGAAACTGACATTCAAACTTGCATCTCGTATTCTCGGAACAGGTTCGCGCCTGCAGCCGGGAAGCTACCGCATTACCTATGGACTATCGAATACAGAAATTATTTCGCGATTGGTCGGCTCGGAATTCGCAATTTTATTTGAGGCAACATTTCCCGAAGGCAGTCACATCCGCCGCATCGCATCGATTGCAAAAGAAAAGCTCGGGCTTGATTCGGCGATCTTTATCAAGGTTGCAAGTGATTCGGCATTCATCCATTCTCTTGGCGTTCCGCGAGAAGCGAAAACTGCAGAGGGATATTTATATCCGGATACCTATAGATTTTATTTAATGATGACTCCGCAAGAACTTGTACGGAGAATGATCGCACGGTGGAAAGAAGTGATCCCCGACTCTCTTCTGCAAAAAAGAAAGCAGATAGGATTATCAGTTCATCAACTGATGACGCTTGCATCCATCGTTGAAGCCGAAGCCCGATTGCCGATCGAGCGCGATACTATTGCAGGAGTATATTGGAACCGCCTGAAAATGGGAATGAAGCTCGATGCTGATCCGACAGTGCAATACGGCTTAGGACTTTCGCGCCCGATAACGCATAACGATCTGCTGAAAGAAAATCCGTATAATACCTACCAAAATACAGGCTTGCCTCCCGGTCCGATCTGTAATCCCGGCAAACCTGCAATCCTCGCAGCGCTCAATCCTGCCAAGCATGATAAAATATATTTCGTAGCTCGAGGCGATGGTTCAGGCGGAAGTTATTTCTCACACTCAGCCGCAGAGCAAGGGAAGATGATCAAAAAGAGCAATACGAATGAGCGGGAGTAAACATCCCTTTTTTCCTTTGCTAACGACTAAAGACTACCAACTATCGACTACTCCCCCGATTCGCACAGAATTTTTTCTTCGAGCGCTGGTGAAATTCTGAAATTCGCCTGTCTTAATTTTCTGAGCATTTCTTTCATTGAAGAAATTTTCCCGAGATTTTTTGCCCTCATCAGCACGCTAAGAGTACCAATAATTTGTAAGCCGAAGGTCAGAGCAAGTTTTCGTGCCTTAAGGTCGTCAAGGATTAAAATACTTTCCGGGAATTCCAGCGCCAAAGCAATTGCGCTTGCTTCGCCGTTATCAATTTCTTTCTGAATCTCCTTTAAACGCACACTATCCGCAGGATCTTGAATAACGACCCATTCCGGCAGTGGTTCGCCAAATTCTACAGCAACTTCGGAAGTAGTATAAATGGAAGCATAGAGTTCATGAAGAAGACCGAGTTCGCCGATATTTTGGAGGACGATCAGACAACTGGTATCGGCAATAACCAATTCATGCATTTGCTACGTCGCGCAAAAAATCTTCAGGAGGATAATTAAATAAGGAAACATTGTATGTTCCCAGACGCTCAACAAATGTTCGCTTCGGAAGATGAGCAACATCAGCCGCCTGCCCCAAAGAAAGCTTTCCTTGCTCATAGAGCATCGCCGCAAAAAGCATCGCTGCTTCTGCATCATCTATTTCAAGCATATCCGGTATATCGAGCGTAAGATGTTTCATCGTATGATATAACGCTCAAAGAAGGAAAAAGTTTAATCTCCTATATCGCATTCCGCCGACGAGCAGGAGAAGATGATCAGGAAGAGTAATAAAAATGAGCGGGAATAAGTTGTCACAAATCGGCAATTGTTTGTGTCATAAGGGAATAGAATGATACTATGAATAAAAATTACTCTTTACTCGCTAAAGCCGCACTATGTATAGTGATATTTTGCTTCATTCTCTTTATTAATATCGGGAAAGGATATTCTCAATCACCTGATGATAAGAATTGGTCGAGCTCGTTTGGGTTGCCGGGAGTGACGGGAGGACTCAATCATCCCTATGATTTTGGACCGGGATTACTCTACTTTCAGGATACGCTTCTTGTTGGTACCCCAATAACTGAATTCGGACAACAGGTTCTTACAGGTCTTTTGAAATGGGATGGAAAAAAACTTATTCCTTTTAGAAATGATGGCTCTCCAAGATTTAATGCAAATGCCTACATTCGGACAATGGCGGTTGATTCTGCTGGTAGGTTAATTATTGGAGGCACTTTTGATTCAATAGATAGTAAGCCGATAAAGCATATATCGGTCTGGGATGGCAAAAAATGGCAGCCGTTTGGAGAAGGGCTAAATAGTGTGGTAAACAGTATTTCTTGTTCACAATCAGAAGTTTATGCCTTGGGAGGGTTTGATAGTTCAGGAAGTATCCCACTTTCTTGTTTAGCAAGATGGGACGGTAATGGATGGCATGATGTGGGCGGGAATCTTAGGTCAAATTTTAGGGCAGCGCCAGGAAGAATTGCCTGTATTGATTCATTTCTATATATCTTTGGATCTTTTAGTAAGCCTGGAGAGAGGGGTTTCTTCTTCGTGGGATTATCGGATGGTCACAAATGGAAATACCTTGATGATAACTTCCGCTTGTCAAATCCAACTAATCTGAACGATATATTTATTACTATTAGATGTATGACGACAATAGGTAAAGATATTTATTTTTGCGGTCAATTTGATAGTGTTGGTGGTATTTATTCTCCTTTGCTTGCAAAGTGGGACGGTGTATCATGGTCGAGAGTGGGTGATTACGATGTTCAAAGACATTTAGGAAAAATCGGCGAACTACAGATGATTCAATCGGTCGGAGGAAGATTATATGCAGGCGGAGGATATGATGCTTCTTTTATTATTAATGGTCACACTTTGAACGAATTATCTCCGATGATATTCGATAAAGGTAAATGGAGTTCACTCAGCAAGAACTCTATTGTGATTGATGGTCAGTATGGTGGGAATAGTGATAAGCTATACATCTCGGTACCATTTGCCGTCTCAACTGAGAAAACCGGAGTCACTTATTTCGGTTTCGCAGAATATAGGGACGGACAGATTTTTCCTTATCACGATTCGACCCAAATGGGATTATATGAAGGTGAAATTATCTCAATGGCAAAGTTGGGTGGAAAGATATTCGTGGCCGGGACTTTCCGTGCTGCCGGACTTCTGGTTTCCGATAGTATTATGATATGGGATCATGATCATTGGTCTCAAACTGATTTCTATGATTCCGTTCGCAATTCATTAGGAGGTAAAATAAATGGATTATTTGCAAAAGGGGACTCCCTTTTTATTTTTGGTTCTTTTGACCATTTCGGGAAAAGGAAGACTGATGGTATTGCTATGTTTGATGGAAAGAAATGGCAGACCTTTTATGATTCTTTGTACAGGATTTCAAATAAATTTTGGGGTGAAGTTAACGCTGTTACTACAGATACCAAAGGTATAATATATGTTTCTAATAATTATCAGTTTGGTCTTGCTCAATGGTCAGATACAGGGTGGACGGGTATTCCTAAACCAATTCCTGTTGATATTCAAATGAACATTGGTGCAATAACAGGTGGAGAAAATGGTCTTTTTATAATCTTGTATTCAGATTCATTATTTCTACCATATCCCTCAATAAGGAAATGGGATGGGTCAGAATGGACAACTATAGCTTCAAAGTATTCGATCTTGAATATAGGAAGTACCGATACCTTGTTCGGTGGAATAGGTTTTATTCGCTATCATAAAGGAAAATTGATCGTCAATGGCACGTTCAGCCAAATCAATGGTGTACAAATGAAAAATATAGGATATTATGATAGTACTGGATGGCATGCTTTCGGGAAAGGACTAGATGCATATGGTAAGTTTAACTTTCATTGCCCTGATGGAATATCAATAAAAGATATTGATTTTGACGAGAATAATATGTATGTGACAGGAGGTTTTACTCATGCTGACTCATCACTATCATTCTCAATTGCTAAATGGGATGGTTTAAAGTGGAGTGCAATAGGGAGCGGGCTAAGAGGCCCAGGTATTCCGAATGATGATAGTACTTGCGGATGTGGGAACGGAATTGCAGTTATTGATCGCAATCTTTATGTAGGAGGAAATTTTTTACGAGCTGGAAATAAATCTGCACACTATTTTTCTTCTTATTCGCTTCCACCATTAAACAAAGTTCACCAAAGTGCAATAAATATTAATAAAAATCCCATTTCCATCTTCCCAGACCCTGCAAATAATTATATTAATATATCGCTAAATTCATCAAAAGAGAAAATAACTAAAGCAGAGATTATTGATGAATTAGGCAATACGGTGCGGTCTTTCACTATGAGAAATAAGTCTTTTGATATCCCTATCCAATTTGATATTCACGATTTACACTCGGGAATCTATTTTATTAAATTATTTACATTGGAAGGCACTAGGAGTCAGAAGTTTGCGATAGAAAGGTAGGTTTAATTGCTTTCACGATTTATGTAACTTTTTTGCCCATTTTTACGTATAAACGTGGCTATATTTATCATTTCTCTCTAAGGGGGCTTTTTCGCATGGATTTATCATTTTTGACACATACGACACATACGTGGTGGGGCGCTCTCATCATAATCGTTATCGCAGGGCACTTCACAATTATGTGTACTTCGCTCTATCTTCACCGCTCTTTGACCCACCAAAGCGTAACTTTTTCACCGATCGCCGCTTTCCCCATGCGCGTTTGGCTATGGCTTTTTACCGGAATGTCGGCTAAGCAATGGGTTGCCGTTCATCGCAAGCACCATGCTTTTGTTGATACCGAGCAAGATCCTCATTCACCTGTAATTCACGGTTGGGCTGCTATCCTTTTTGGCGGAGTAATGTATTATCGCAAAGCGTATGCCGATTCTGAAACCGTTGCAAAATATGCAAAGGGATGGAAAGACGATTTCTTCGAAAAATATATTTTTGTACCGCTGAAATACGGCGGACCTGTTATCCTTTATTTTATCGTTGCACAGATCTTTGGTTATGTACCTGCACTGTTTGTGTGGGCAGGCTTGGTGCTCTGGGTTCCATTCTGGGCAGCAGGTGTTGTCAATGGCTTAGGCCATACGATCGGTTACCGCAACTTCAAGGTGGAAGATGCAAGTACGAACATTGTACCCCTCGGAATTCTCTTATCAGGCGAAGAGCTTCATAACAATCATCATAAATCTCCATCTAGCGCCAAATTCTCCGTCAAATGGTATGAGTTCGATATGGGTTGGTTCTATATTACCATACTGAAGTTTTTGCATCTTGCGAAGTTGAGAGCGGTTTAAGTATAGGTATGTCATTGCGAGCGTAGCGAAGCAATCCTCTGAGGTGATAAGAAAGCGAGAGGGCTTCAAATCTCAAGGGATTGCTTCGTCATCGCTTCGCGATTTTCTCACAATGGCAGAATTGATTATTAGTACTCATTCTGTAAATCCTATAAATCCAGGTTCAGACAATTATTTCGCATTCCTTCCTGTTCTACTTCCAAAGTGTTATTTTTGTACTAAGGCATTTGCCATACTTTGTCTCTATAGGTGAGCTTTCCGACACAGTTAACAGTTTTACGAATACTGCTTGCGCCGGTATTTTTCGTGCTCTTTGCAGTTATGGAGCCGACGCCTTATCTATGGGCGGCTGTTGTGTTTGGAGTTGCTGCTCTTTCAGATTGGTATGACGGTTACTTCGCAAGGCTTTGGAAATTAGCGACTCCGCTGGGTGCTTTCTTAGATCCTCTTGCCGATAAATTTTTAACGAGCGCTGCCTTTATCGCTTTCGCATCACGAGGGCTTATTCCTGAATGGACGGTTGCTATCATTATCGCACGCGATATTTATGCCACGCTTTTCCGCGTGCTTGCAAGTTCGATCGATCAGCCGATCAAAACAAGTTCGCTTGCAAAATATAAAACCTTTTTCCAGATGGTATTCATCTGTTATGTGCTTGTGGGTATAATGATGACTAGCGGAACATTTGGTGTTTCGGCAATTCAATACGGAGCGGCAATGATCCAACAGAACATTCTCTACTGGTCAATATTCGCAATTGCAATACTGACGCTTCTGACATCGATCCAGTATACCTATGAGAATGCTCATGTATTCAATCTGGTATTCCGCCGCTATGTTTTCAAACGCTCTCCGCAAGAACTTTCTTAATTCCCCGGTATGGCATTCGATCCCATTGCAAAGGCACGTTCACGCTTATGGGCAGTTCCGACTGTCACCTTCAAGCACGTGCCGATGTGGGCGATATTTATCGGCACATTCGGATTTTTAGGACTTTCTCCGTTTGCATCCGGTACTGTCGGGAGTGCAGCAGGAGCGATTCTTTATTACTTCCTCCCGCTGCTGCAAAACAACTGGGCGCTTCTTGGATTTTCGATCATTATCTTTGTTGCCGGAACAGTAGCAACCGACGTGATCGAACTTAAGATGGGCGAGCACGATCCCGGTATTGTCGTCATCGATGAAGTGCTTGGGCAGTGGACTGCGCTATTTTCGTTGTGGTATATCGGCGACCCTATTTTTATTGTTGCCGCATTTCTCTTCTTTCGCTTTTTTGATATTATCAAACTTTATCCAGCATCTATTTTCGAAAACCGTTTTGGGGGAACAAGCGTCATGCTCGATGATGTCGCAGCGGGTGTGTATGCTAATATCTGTGCGCATCTGGCGACATGGGTGATTAGATCATATTTATTATAGTGCCGGTAGGCGCTGGGCTTTAGCTCGCGAGAATGTTTCATCATGAACCGCGCTCGCAGGCTAAAGCCGGCGCCTACCATTAAAACTCCATTTATTCATGCAAGCAGAAATTCTATCGATCGGCGATGAACTTCTCATCGGACAAGTTATCAATACCAATGCCTCTGCGATTTCCAAGCAATTGAATGCTATCGGCATTGGTGTTTCACGTGTTACTACTATAGGTGATAACGAAAAAGAAATTCTTCGGGCAATGAAAGAAGCCTGGAAAAAAAATGACGTCGTCATTGCAACAGGCGGTTTAGGTCCAACACACGATGATATTTCCAAACATGTTGTCGCAAAATTTTTTAAGAAAAAACTCGTTCTTGATAAAAAGACATTAGCACATGTTCGTGCAAGATTTAGGTCTTTTGGAATTACAAAAATGCCGGAAGTTAATGTTGGTCAGGCAATGATTCCGGAAGGATTCATCGCGCTTCGCAATGATAGAGGCACAGCTCCGGGATTACTTTACCATGAAAAAGGGAAGACATTCATCATTCTTCCCGGCGTTCCGCATGAGATGAATTGGTTGATGAGTAAATGCGTATTACCCGAACTTCAGAAACTTCATAAAAAGAAACTTGGTGAGGCTATAATTCACAGAACGCTGCTTACAGTCGGAATTGGTGAATCTACTCTTGCTGAAAAGATTGGCAATGTAAAGGATTTTTTAGCGAAAGGTGCCACCCTTGCATACTTGCCTAAGACTTCTGGGGTAAGGTTACGTATTTCTGTTAGAGCAGAGACAAATGTTGGTACAAAAAAGATCGCTGATCGAATTGAAAAACATATCCGTTCGAAAGCGCAACAATATATTTATGGAAAAGACGATGATACATTAGCACAAGTTGTCGTAAGACTTCTTCACAAAGTCAACGCTCATATCTCAACAGCAGAAAGTTGTACAGGCGGATTGCTTTCATCGAAGTTAACTGAAGTGGCAGGATTAAGCAAAGTGTTTCCGGGTGGTATAATAAGTTATCATGATCAAATAAAAAAAAGTGAATTAGGAGTTGGGGCAGAAATTCTGAAAAGATATGGTGCAGTAAGTGCCGAATGTGCTAAGGCGATGGCAGAAGGCGTTCGCGAAAAATTCGGAACAAGATTTTCACTTGCAATCACCGGCATTGCAGGACCCGATGGTGGTTCAAAACGCAAACCTGTAGGAATGGTATGGATCGCCCTGGCAGAAAAGGACAAACCAACAATGGCAAAATGTTTTCAATTTGGAAACGAACGAAATATTATCAGAGAGCGCAGTGCAGATTTGGCATTGGAGATGGTAAGGAGGAGATTGTTAGAGAAAAATAGTGGGGCGGACTCTTAGTCCGCCCAATTTTTTCTTTATTCATTTTCCGTGACTCAAAACCCTGAAAATACTGTTACGTACCCCGCTATTTTTCTTTATAATCATACAGGCAACGACATCTATGGCTTTAGCACCAAAAATTCCTTTACGCGATTTTTTTAAGAACCCTGAAAAAACCGGATACCAAATTTCACCAGACGGCAAATGGATATCCTATTTAGCTCCGTACGAACGGCGGCTGAATGTCTTCGTCATGCCGCGCGCTGGCGGCGAAGCGAAACGTATCACAAGCGAAACAGGCCGCGACCTTGCAGGATATTTCTGGAAGTCAAATGACCGAATTATTTATCTGAAAGATTTCGGCGGCGATGAAAATTTCCATCTTTTTTCCGTCGATCTTCATGGAGAGAATCTCAAAGACCTGACTCCGTTCGATAGTGTTACTGTGCAAGTTGTTGACGATCTCGAAGAGCATCCCGATGAAATGCTGATTGGCATCAATAAACGTAACAAGGAAATTTTCGATGTTTATAAGATCAATGTGAAATCCGGCGAAATGAAACTCGCTGCAGAAAATCCCGGCAATATCATCGGATGGGTTACCGATCATGACGGCAATATCCGCGTTGCATCGACAACCGATGGAGTTAATACCTCATTACTCTATCGCGAGAATGAAAAAGATCCATTTAGAACGATCCTTACGACTAATTTTAAGGAATCCGTCAGCCCATTATTTTTTACGTTCGATAATAAATATCTCTATGCTTCAAGCAATATCGGTCGTGATAAAGGCGCGATCATAAAATATGATATTGCAAACGGAAAAGAATTGGAGACGATCTTCGAACATCCGGAAGTTGATATCACCGATCTCAATTTCTCCAAAAAACGAAAGGTGCTTACGTCGATCAATTATACGACATGGAAGCGCCAGAGGAAATTTTTGGATCAGCATACGGAAGATATTTTCACCAGCTTGCAATCCAAACTTCCGAATTATGAGATCATCCTGACAAGTGAAAATAAGAACGAAAATATCTATACCGTTCGTACTTTTAGCGACCGTTCGCTCGGATCGTTTTATGTTTATGAAGTCGAAGTGAATAAACTCACGAAGCTTGCCGATATAAGCCCATGGCTCAATGAAAATGATCTGTGCGAGATGAAGCCCATCTCTTATACATCACGCGACGGTCTGAAGATCAATGGTTATCTTACTCTGCCGAAGGGCAAAGATCCGAAGAACCTTCCGGTTGTCATCAATCCTCACGGCGGACCCTGGCATCGCGATCTATGGGGATATAATCCCGAAGTTCAGCTATTTGCCAATCGCGGATATGCAGTCCTGCAAGTAAATTTCCGCGGCTCGACAGGATATGGCAGAAAATTTTGGGAAGCATCGTTCAAGCAATGGGGCAAGAAAATGCAGGACGATGTATCCGATGGAGTGAAATGGATCATCGACCAGGGCATTGCCGATCCCAAACGAATTGGCATTTATGGAGGAAGTTACGGCGGGTATTGCACGCTTGCAGGGATGACATTCACACCAGATCTTTATGCCTGTGGTATTGATTATGTCGGTGTTTCGAATCTCTTTACATTCATGAAAACGATTCCTCCGTATTGGAAACCGTTTTTAGAAACAATGTACGAAATGGTGGGGGACCCTGAAAAAGATAAAGAGTTAATGACAGCTGCATCGCCGGTGTTTCATGTGGATCAAATCAAATCGCCGCTCCTTGTCATTCAGGGCGCAAAGGATCCGCGTGTAAATATCGAAGAATCCAACCAGATCGTCGAAGCGCTAAAAAAGCGCGGAATAGATGTGCCCTATCTTGTCAAAGAAAACGAAGGGCATGGTTTCCACAATGAAGAGAACAGATTTGAAGCATATGAGGCGATGGAGAAATTTTTAGAGAAACATCTGAATTAGTTGTATGAACCTGGATTTCGGAGGATTATAAGATTAAGATGAGAAAATCTTTTTTTAGAGACTGCAAGTACGATTGAGTTTCCCAATCTTCTTAATCCAATAATCTCCCCAAATCCTGGTTCAGACAATTTTCTTTTCGTATTTTTGTATGAAGTAATTAAACCACTCTTAATATAACGCCATGACAACCAATTTTCTTACACGTCTTGATGCTGCTGTTGCACAGTATAAAGTGCTTGACCATCCGTTCTATCAGGCTTGGAATGCCGGGACGCTGACCAATGCTCAGTTGCAGGAATATGCTAAGCAATATTATCACTTCGAGCGCAATTTCCCGCGCTATGTTTCGAATGTTCATGCCAATACCGATGACATTGCTATCCGCCAGCAGCTTCTTCTGAACATCGTAGAAGAAGAACAAGGCGAAATGAATCATCCTGAACTTTGGCTGCGCTTTGCTGAATCGCTTGGATGCGACCGCAATGATGTTCGCATTGCTGCTCCGTATAAAGAGACTGCAGCAATGACAGCAACGTTCACCGATATGACGCGCAACCATCCGACGCTCGAAGGGGTAGCTGCGCTTTATGGGTATGAATCACAGATTCCTGAAGTATCACGTACAAAGATCGAAGGGCTGACCAAATTTTATGGTATCACAACAAATGACGGACTTGCTTTCTTCCGCGTTCATGAAGAAGCCGATCAGCTTCACCGTCAATCCGAGCGCGATATGCTTGCTTCGCTCATCACTTCAACTGCCGATGAAGAATCAGCTATCGCCGCTGCAACGACTGCTGCAAAGGCATACTATGATATGCTGAGCGGAGTTGTGCGCGAAAATCATATTGAATGCGCGATGTAATTACGAATTAGGAAATATTAATTATGGAAAAGCTCCGTTCTAGTGAACGGAGCTTTTATCTTACTAACTAAGAATCTATTTTATTTCTTCACCTGCACCAAGTTGTTTCAAATCTATTTGCGCGTTTGCAAGTGGCGATGAACGACCAAAACCGGTCCATAGAGTAGTGTCTTGCGACCACCGCAATTTATTTCCATAGACAAGGTATTCCATTCCGTCTTGGAACCACATACCGCATTCAGCATAACGTGAAGCGGTTACAGTGATTATTTTTTTCTTTTCACCCTTCCACATTCGGCTAACATCAAAATAATATCGGATTTTATCAATGGTATCCCGAGGGTCTACGAACTCATGCCGAATAACTTTTCCGATAAATACGCAATCAGCTTGTTTCAGTTCTTCCTTAGGACTACCCGGAGGCAAACAGTCATGAGCATCCAAATTTTCTGTAGAGAAAAGGAGAATAAAAAGTGGGAAAAATAAAATAAATCTGCCGTTCAAAACATTATTACTTATATCCATTGCAAACATAAGTCCGGAAAAAGTGTTCCCCTATCCGCAATGTTCGATAAACTCTTATCCCCTTATACCAACGGCAATTTATCCTTGCCGAACCGGCTTGTTGTGCCGGCTATGGTGACGCGCCTATCCGGCGAGGATGGTTTCATTAATCAGGATATTACTGACCGCTACGTTCGTTTTGCCAAAGGTGAGACGGGTCTTATCGTCGTCGAGGCAATGGCAGTGCATGAAGCTAAATCCGGTCCGCTGCTTCGTATCTGCACCGATGAATATAAACCGGGGCTTACGGAGCTTGCAAAGAAAGTCCATGATACAAGTAATTCGAAAGTCATTCCGCAGATCATTCATTTTCTAAAGATCGCGCGTTCAGGCTGGCGGCAAAAGATAGAAGATCTTTCGCCCGATGACATTAAACTCATCATCGAGCAATACGGAAGAGCAGCTCTTCGTGCCCGTGAATGCGGATATGACGGAGTAGAACTGCACATGGCACATGCCTATACGATGTCGAGTTTTCTATCCAAGCGTAATAAACGTCCCGATGAATTCGGCGGAAAATCTTTAGAAAATAGATTGCGCGTTCCTTTGAATGCCATCAAGGAAGTCCGAAAAATGGTCGGCGATGATTTTCCTATTGGTGTTCGTTTTCTTGGCGAAGAGTGTATCAAAGGCGGCTATACTGCGAAAGAATCTGCGGAGATCGCCTTGCGTATGGCTGAAGGAGGCGTGGATTATATTTCACTTTCTGCAGGTGGAAAATTTGAAGACGCGATTCATAAAGATGGCGAAGTGCTTTATCCTTATACCGGATATTCCGGTGATCGCTGTATGCCGCCTGCTGAATATCCCGATGGATATAATCTGCACATGGCAGAAGCGGCGCGAAAAAATCTTCGGAAACATGGGTATGATACACCTGTCATTGCAACAGGAAAAATTTCTACTCCTGAATTAGCCGAAGAAGTTTTGCAAAATGACCGCGCTGATCTTATCGGCATGGCGCGCGGCTTGCTTGCTGATCCGGATATTATAAAAAAGATTCGCGAAAATAATTCGGAGAAAATAGTAAAATGTATTTACTGGAATGTTTGCAAAGCGCTCGATGAAACATTCCATAAAGTTGTCTGCGGTCTGTGGCCGAAAGAACATATCCAAGCGCCGCTCTCCGATGATAGCGAATGCCTGAAGGACGACGGCGAGATCTTCTCGTGCGACC